>JAQUNC010000061.1 GCA_028717805.1 Atribacterota bacterium | reverse complement strand
GGAGAGGAAAATTGTGCTATTGTTGATCCTAGTCGTGATGTTGATAGATATATTGCTGTTGCAAAAGATATGGGATTTAAGATAACCCATATTTTAGAAACTCATTTGCATGCAGATTTTATATCAGGGCACATGGATTTAGCTGAGAAAACAGGGGCTAAAATTTATGCACCGGCTTCGGCTGATTGTCAGTTTGAACATAAGGCATTAAAAGAAGGAGATGAATTCCAAATTGACAATATCTCAATCAAGGTATTGGAAACCCCGGGTCATACACCGGAACATATTGCCTATATTGTTACAGATAAGTCCAGAGGTAAGGAGCCAGTGGTTTTATTTTCTGGTGATACATTATTTGTAGGGGATGTTGGTCGTCCGGATTTATTTCCGGGCAGAGCAGAGGAATTAGCCTCCAAATTATTCAACAGCCTGAAAAAATTCAAGGAATTACCTGATTTTTGTGAAGTATTGCCGGCACATGGGGCGGGCTCTCTCTGTGGAAGAGCCATGGGAGCAAAAAGAAGAAGCACAATTGGTTATGAGAAGAGATACAATGAAGCATTACAGATTGATTCAGAAAAGGAATTTATTGCTTCTTTGACCAATGATATGCCCCCGGCACCGGACCATTTTAGCCGTTGCAGTGAGATTAACCGGAAAGGTCCAAAATTAGTTCGAAAAATAGACCTCATTAAGGCTTTGTCACCAATTGAATTTGGAAAGCTGGCAGAATCTAAAAAATATATAGTCCTGGATTGCCGCAGCTATGATGCCTTTGCAGGCCAGCATATTATAAATTCATATGGCATTACTTATGACGGAAATTTCCCGACTTTTGCCGGTTGGGTTATTCCACCAGAAAAGCAGATTCTGCTGGTAACACCTGATAGAGTTTCTGCTGAAGAGGTAGCAGTATGGCTTCGGAGGGTCGGTTTGGATAATGCATGTGGTTACCTGGAAGGCGGAATGTTTGAATGGGCTAAAGACGGATTGCCAAGCCGTCATGTACTTCAGGTTTCTTCCCCGGAATTGGAATTGTTAAGGGAAGATGATGATATTAAAATACTGGATGTTAGGGCAGCATCTGAATTCGAAGAAAAACACATAGAAGGTGCGATTAACATATCTGCTCCTGATTTGAGAGAAAGATACAAGGAATTGGATAAAGAAGAAAAATATTATGTTGTCTGCAGCACGGGTCATCGTTCAACCCTTGCAATTTCTTTACTTTTACAGAGAGGATTTGAACAGCTGGTAAATGTTGCCGGTGGAATGACCGGAATGGGAGAATTTGGTGAAAACAGGGAGATAATTAATAAATGGGGAAGTTTCCCTTATCGCTGGAAGATTCATAGAAAATAGTAAAAATTGATTCCCAAAGGAGGAATTATAAATGGAATTTTTAACATTGAAAATATGTTCTCCTTATTTAGTTGGAGCAGGGATTGGGATATTAAGCTGGTTTACTTTTTTGCTTTCCAATAAACCTATTGGATGTTCTACTGCTTTTTCCAGAACCAGTGGCATGATAGAACAGGCTATAACAGGTAAGTCTTTAGCAAAAAATCCCTACTACCAAAAATTTCCTGCTGTGATTGATTGGGAGTGGATGTTTGTTTTAGGTATTATCGCTGGTTCCCTGGTTTCAGCAAGGCTTTCAGGGGATTTTTCTTTAAGACTTATTCCTTCTCTTTGGATGGCACGTTTCGGCATAGTATTTTTACCCCGCTTTTTTACTGCATTAATTGGCGGTATTATTCTGGGAATTGGGGCTCGCTGGACTGGAGGCTGTACCAGTGGTCATGGTATTAGCGGAACTATGCAGCTGGCAGTAAGCAGTTGGATTGCTGTAATATTATTCTTTATCGCTGGAGTAGGTGCTGCACAATTTATATATTATGGACTGGGAGGTTAGAGATGTTAAAGGAATTACACTCTCAGAATAAAATACAGTTATTCCTCGGTCTTCTAATGGGCTTTTTCTTTGGTTTTTTACTGCAAAAAGGAGGAGTAGCTAAATATGATGTGATTATGGGGCAATTGCTACTGAAAGATTTCACCGTAATCAAGATAATGCTATCAGCAATTGTGGTGGGTATGGTGGGCATTTATCTGATGAAAGGTATGAGAATGGTAGAATTGCATCCAAAACCAGGCTCTGTCGGTATGACTGTAGTTGGAGGTTTGATATTTGGAGTAGGATTTGCATTATTGGGGTATTGTCCAGGAACCATATCAGCTGCCATCGGTCAGGGAAATTTAGATGCATTATTTGGAGGATTAGTAGGTATTCTAATGGGGTCCGGAATTTTTGCCCATTTATATCCAGGATTGGAAAAATTTCTCAAGATAGGATGGTTCGGTGAAATTACTATCCCAGAATATCTAAAAGTAAACCCCTGGTTAGTAATTATCCCTATAAGTCTATTGATTGTATTATTTTTGTATATAATTGAATCAGTTGGCTTATAAAAAATAATGAAAAATTAAAGCCTTATTCAACTGAAGAAGAATTTAATTTAATTGTTTTATTATATGTTAAGTGAATATATTTTTTGAAAGTTAGATTTATATAATCCAATTTTATTTATTGCTGAAATAACCCAAATATTATAGAAGTTACATAGAACTGTAGTTGTTATATAATATTTTAGCGATGCATCTATTTTAATCTGGAGAATTTAGATGAATATTAAAAATACAATGATAGAAGTACTACAGGCTATATTACCCATAACTATCGCAGTATTTCTTTTACAATTTACCATTATTCGATTGCCGATAAGGGAATTTATGATTTTTCTTTTTGGGGTTGTTTTAACCTTTTCTGGTTTTATTTTGTTTCTTATTGGTGTGCGATATAGTCTTTTGCCTATAGGTGAGGAATTTGGTATTTTTTTAATGAAGAACGAGAATCTATGGCTGGTTATTGGTCTTGGTATTGCCTTAGGGTTTGCGGTTACTATCTCTGAACCCGGTTTACAGATCCTTGCAGATCAGGTAATGGATGTTTCAAATGGAGAGATTCCCAAAAGTCTTTTAATGGTTACTGTATCCTTAGGATTAGGCATATTTCTTGCCTTATCGTTGGTCAGAATCATTTATAAAATATCTTTGCGAATTATATTATTAGGTAGCTATATTTTAGTTTTTCTATTGGCCATATTCTCTTCACCAAATTTTTTTGCAGTTTCTTTTGATGCCGGTGGTGTTACAACAGGTCCCATGACAGTTCCATTTATTCTTGCCTTTGGAGTAGGGATGTCTTCAGTAAGTGGTGCAAAAACTACATCTGGAGATAGTTTTGGTTTTGTAGGCTTAGCGTCTGTCGGACCTATTTTAGCAGTATTAATTCTAGGGATGATATTCTAATGAAAATATTTATAGATATTCTAATAGACAAAACAGTAGAAGTGCTATTTGCTTTATTACCCCTTTTAATCATATTTGTTATATTTCAATTTATAAAAATAAAATTACCTAAAGCACAGTTTGTGATAGTTTTAAGAGGATTATTACTTACTTTTTTAGGACTTGTTTTATTTTTGAGTGGGGTTGATTTGGGTTTTATTTACATGGGTGATTTAATAGGTAAGACACTTGGACAATTATCTTATAATTGGATTCTTATTCCAATTGGATTTGTATTGGGATTTGTAGTAACCATTGCTGAGCCGGCGATCCAGGTATTAATTATTGAAGTTGAAAAAGTAACAGCAGGCTCGATTAATAGAAAAATTATCCTTTATTTTTTATCTTTTGGTGTTGCTGTGGCGGTGGCTTTATCGATGTTCAGAATGATAAATAATATATCTCTGTGGTATTTCATTTTACCGGGATTTTTAATAGTGTTGATTTTTATGTGGTTTGTTAGCCCTATTTTTGTATCCATAGCTTTTGATTCCGGAGGCGTAGTCACCGGACCTATGATTGCTACCTTTCTTTTATCACTAACTGTTGGGAGCTCAACTGTCATTTTGGGCAGTGATCCTCTAACTGATGCTTTTGGAATGATTGCAATGGTGGCTATGGTTCCCATATTTTCTATCCTTGTATTGGGTATATTATACAATAGAGCAGAAGCCAAAGCTAACGAACAAGCAAAGATAAATGCTGAAAAAGAAAAAGTAAAAGAATTTGTTTTACTGGGAGTATTTGCTAAAAAAAAATATATGGCAGATATTGTAAAATATTTTAAAAATATCGAATTTAAAGGAGATAATAGCATTCAAGAGTCATATAACAAAGTTGATGTTTACAGCGAAATAGTGACCTTTCCAGAAGAAATAGAAAAAGAGATGCTATTCAAGCTAATAGAAAAAGATAAGACTACCGATATTATAAGAACAATTCAGAAAAAAATATTTTTGGATGATTCTAACGAGGGCTTGCTATTTACTATAGATATGGATAAAATTGCTGAAATCTGTTATCTTTATCATTCCAAGAAAAGAAATAAGGAATAATCTGAAAAAGTGTATGTACATCGAGATGTTATTTCTAAAAAATACTTTAAACTTTTGCAATTAGCTTGATTAGAATATAATTCATTTATAGATATTAACAGAATCCCTATAGGAAGAGTTCTATGAAATATAATAAAGATAATGGAGGGGAAATATGGCTGAAATAAATATTAAATTTGATTTAATTGTGACTATCGTCAGTAAAGGGTATGCTACAGATGTTATTCAGACTTCTAAAAAAGCTGGAGCTGAAGGTGGTACCATTTTGTTAGGACGTGGTGCTGGAGTACATGAAGGTGGAAAAATATTTGGAATTCCTATTGAGCCGGAAAAAGAAATTGTCTTTACTCTGATTGACAACAACAAGACCAATCAGGTATTAAAAGCAATTCGGGAGGAGTTATGTTTGGATGAGCCAGGTAAGGGAATTTCTTTTGTACTGGATGTAAAAAAAGTGGTTGGCATCTGTCATCTGTGTGGTTTAGAACAAAAAAAAGATGATGAAGCAAAAAAATAGGAAATTCAAAGGTTACTTATTATAATTTTATGCTAAAATTCAGAAAAAAATCTTTTTTATTGAAGAATAATTTTTTTAATTTGAATTATAAAAGTTTGTTATTATTGATAAATCTATTTTTACTTTTAATTTTTTCTGCTCAAAACTGCTTAAATAATGAAAATTCTGGTTTTTCCGAAAATCAATATAGAATAATTGATATTTTTCCTCATGATAATACTGCTTTTACACAAGGATTAGTATGGAAAGGTAATTATTTTTATGAAAGTACAGGACTTTATGGCAGGTCTTCTCTGCGGAAAGTAGAAATACAAACCGGAAACGTATTACAAAAATATGATTTACCAAATGATTATTTTGGAGAAGGCATTACCATTTTTAAGGATAGTATTTATCAATTAACCTGGAAAGAGCAGACAGGATTTATCTATGATCAGGAAACCTTTCAACTGATAGATACATTTTCTTATTCTTATGAGGGATGGGGAATTACACATGATGGAAAACATCTTATTATTAGTGATGGAAGCCCGGTGCTTCATTTTGTAGATCCTTGTACCATGGAGGAAGTTAAACAGGTTACAGTATATTTTCAGAAGACCCCGGTGCGTTTTATAAATGAACTGGAGTATATTAAGGGTAAAATTTTCGCTAATATCTGGCAGACAAAACAGATTGCTATTATTAATACTGACTCAGGAGAGGTTACTAACTGGCTCGACTTGGGAGGTATTTTAGACAATATAGAGATAAATAGCTCTCAGGATATTGATGTCTTAAATGGTATTGCCTATGATGAAGATAAAGGCTATTTATTTGTTACCGGTAAATTCTGGCCTAACATATTTCAGATAAAAATTATGGATAATTTTGTACAGTAAAATATTAGTAGCTATGAGGCAAAAAGGTAACTTCCTAAAAAATGAATCCAGAGAGGGTGGTGGCGGCTATGACTAAAACAAAAGAATATAAAATTGAAAATTTAATAAATAAAAATATTAAATGTACCTGTGGGAAGATCCATTATGCAGGCATTGCCGATATTATTATTGGTAAAGATGCAATCAATAGGATACCTAGTTTATTAGCAAAATATCAATGCCAAAATCTATTTCTGGTGGCAGATGAAAATACTTATGGAGTAGTTGGGGAGAAAGTTGAGAAGCTTTTAAGAGAGCATGGATTTAATCTATCAGTACATATTTTTCAAAGAGAAAAGCCTTTGGTCGCTGATGAAAGAGCAATTGGAGAACTTCTAATTCGTCTAAATAAAGATACTGATATGCTTATTGCAGTCGGTTCAGGAACGTTAAATGATTTATTAAAATATATTAGTTATAAACTACATATTCCCTATATCATTGTAGCTACAGCCCCATCTATGGATGGTTATTCTTCATTTGTATCTCCCTTAATTGTAGGGAATCTGAAAATAACCTTTGAAGTCACCACCCCTCGGGCTATTATAGCCGATATTGATATTTTAAAAAAAGCCCCATTGAATATGCTCCAGGCAGGACTTGGAGATATGCTGGGGAAGTATACCGGTTTATGTGATTGGGAATTAACGAAAATTATTAACGATGAATATTATTGTAACTGGGTGGTAGGTCTGGTAAAGAAATCTATTGAAAAGTGCATAAACAATTTATCAGGTATTTTAGAAAGAAATGAGATGGCTATTGCCAGCCTTACTGAAGGACTGATTTTATCAGGTATTGCGATGAACTTGATCGGTAATTCACGCCCTGCTTCAGGTTCTGAGCATCATCTTTCTCATTGCTGGGAAATTATGTTTCTTTTAAGCGGTAAGGAAGCAATCTTACATGGAATTAAGGTTGGAATAGCTACTGTAGCTATTACCAAATTATTTCATATGTTAAAGAACAGACAAAAAATTGACTGTACTGTCGCTTTGGAAAAAATAGGTAATTTCGATAAGCAGGAATGGACTCAAAAGATAAACCAAATATTTCAGGTTGCCGCAGCATCGATAATTGCTATGGAAGAAGATTCTATGAAAAATTCTATTGAGAGCCATAGAAAACGCATCAAAATCATTGAAAAGAAATGGTTTGATATTATTAAGATGATAGATCAAATATTGCCTACAACCAAAACTATTGAGAAGATATTGCTGGATGTCAAGGCTCCAATTAATCCAATACAAATAGATATCGATGCCGATACCTTTTATAACAGTTTAATTTATGGGAAAGAAGTTAGAAATCGTTATGGTATTCTACAATTATTATGGGATTTGGGGCTGTTAGAAGAGTTTTCTCGAGAAATTGTTGATTATTTTTATCAGAAAAAATCATATAATATAACTTTATCAAAAAACAAAGAAAAAAATATTCTAAAACAAGCTAAATGTTTTATTCTGGATATGGATGGAACTTTTTATGTGGAAAATAAAATCATTGAGGGGGCACTTTCCTTTATAAAAAAAGTAAAAGAATGTGGAAAAACATTTTACTTTTTTACCAATAATTCATCTAAAAACGCCAGATATTATCAAGATAAATTAATGAAAATGGGTTGTCCGGTTCAGGAAAAAAACATCTTGACCTCAAATCAGGTTATCTTGAAATATCTAACTAACAATCAGAAGAATAAAAAAATATTTCTTTTAGGTAATAGCTATCTCAGGGATGATTTTAAGAGTGCAGGAGTGAAACTGGTGAATGATAATCCCGATCTGGTGGTGGTTGGTTTTGATACATCATTACAATATCAAAGGGTATCTAGAGCCTGTCATTATATTAGAGAGGGCATACTCTTCCTGGCTGTAAATCCGGACCTTAATTGTCCTGTTGAAGAAGGTTTTATTCCGGATTGTGGATCTATTTGTACTATGATTACTACTTCTACTGGTATTAAGCCTATTGTCTTTGGTAAACCATCTCCTTATACCTTACAATATATACTTGATTTTACCGGATTAGAAGCTGCAGATATTGCTTATATCGGTGATCGCCTTTATACTGATATTGCTATGGGCAAAGATAATGAAATGATTACTATCCTGGTTTTGTCCGGCGAGACCAGAGTAGAGGATATAGCTGGTTCCGGCTTTCAACCTGATTTAATCTTTAAATCCCTAAAAGAAATCAAAATTTTATTAGATGAAATTTATTAGGGAAGGAAGGAAATAAATTAACTTGATTCCTGCTACGATTCATTTTCTTATTAGTAAGCCTTAACTCTAGTAAGGTTAAGGTTAAAGATAAAATAATTAAGAAAGAATTCCAGTCAATCTTAATGCGGTATATACCAGCAGAAGCGCTAACAATAAATTTACTACTCTTTTTATCCACTCTTGATTTAAGAAATGGCTAATGCCAGCTCCTAAAGAAACCCATAGAAAATTGGAACTAAAACCCATTAATCCCAGAATTAGAGTGAAGACAAGTATCAAATGAGGCTTGGTTACAATGGGATGAAGAAAAGCGGTATAAAGGGTAAGGACAAAAATAATGCATTTTGGATTTACGAATTGAAGAAGAATCCCATGTTTAAAACCAAATGGCTGTATCTGTATCTGCTTATTATTTTGAGCAAAGGAATAGTCTGCTTTTAATATATTATAAGCTAAATACAG
>JAQUNC010000060.1 GCA_028717805.1 Atribacterota bacterium | reverse complement strand
ATTCCACTTTTAGTTGACCTTCTCGCTGTAACTTAAGGTGCTGCTGGTAAAACTTGTTACAAGACATTATTTTAGGAAGAATAGCCCGATAAGTACTGATAATAATTAAGGGAAAGGGATAATTATCTTTTCCATCTTTATCGGATTGGAATAGGTGCAGTAGGGTAGACAAAACCTTTATTCTCTGCTTTACAATCTGGAAATCATGAGGCAAATCTTCATATGGTAAAACCTCATGAGGTGGAAAGATAAAAACGAGATTATTCTCCTGCCAACCAGTAAAAGCTAACAAATCATGATATAAACGCAGTGCTTCAGTAATATTATTAGTTAAACAAAGCAATGCTCGGTTTAATTCACCTTTTAAAGCCAGGGAAGAAATAAAGAAAGAAAGGGCACTACCCTGCAATCCCTTGATACTTAACAGTTTCTTATTCCTGGTTCGGAAATCTTTAAGAAATTGGCTATAGATAATATGTTGATCCCACAATTTGATTAATTTCATATCATTTCACTCTGAAAAGAAAAGGCTTTGAATATAATCAAAGCCTAAATGGATTTTTCATTATATGGCTAATTTGTTAAAATAACAAAAGAATTCCCAACTCACCTTTATTCTATTCAAATTATTTAATATTAGCGGGCTAAAACAGCAGCTAACTGGTATAGTGATTCGCGCAATTTTTTCTGGTTAGATAATACTTCTTCCAGAGCAATTACTCTAATATCATTGCCAGTTAAACCTACCATATGATGATACTGTTTTTTCAGTACTTGTTCTACCGCATCTGCTCCTAATCGACTGCCTAAGATGCGGTCAAATGCTGAGGGAAAACCACCTCTTTGTAAATAGCCAAGTACGGTTACTCTCATTTCAAAGCCAACCTTATCTTCCATGTACTTTCCGATTTCATATGCGCTACCCGCTCCTTCAGCTACAATGACAATACAGTGAGTTTTACCTCTTTTATAACCCTGTCTTAACTTATTACTTATCTCCTCCAAATCAGCAGGAAATTCCGGAATAATTACTGCTTCAACGCCACCAGCTATACCACTCATTAAGGCAAGGTATCCTGAATTTCTACCCATCACTTCAATAATAAATGCCCGGCGATGAGATGAAGCAGTATCCTTTATTTTATCTATTGCAGAAATAACCGTATTTAATGCTGTATCAACACCGATAGACATATCAGTACCATAAAGATCATTATCAATACTAGCCGGTATACCAACTACGGCAATTCCCTCCTGTTGACATAGGTCCAGGGCGCCAGCCAGGGAGCCATCACCACCGATTACAACCAGAGCATCTATCTTATTTTCTTTTAAAATACAGGCGGCTTTACTTAGTCCGGATTTAGTTTTAAATTCTTCGCTACGTGAAGTCATCAATAAAGTACCGCCATGCTGCATAATACCACCCACGCTTTTTAGGTTGAGGGGAAGAAATATTTTATCTAATAGCCCCTGATATCCGCATTGTATTCCCCAAACTTCCAATTCATAATATATTCCAGTGCGAACAACCGCCCGGATAGCTGCATTCATTCCTGGTGAATCTCCACCACTGGTTAAAACAGCGATCCTTTTAATCATCTCACCTTCCTGTTTTATCTTTCTACTCAAGCAGATTAAATTAAATTTTTATAAACTCTTACTTACTGGAGTTTTTAATTATTTAAATCTAATCCGTTATATTTTCTCATGGCAAAATTATAACCTTTGCTTAAAATATCTTCTACTGCCTGTACCGCATGGGTAATAGTATTCTCTACCAAATCTTTCTCTTCAGGTAAGAAATTAGATAATACAAAATCAGAATAGTCTAGATTCTCTAACAGCTTATCATTTCTTATTCCAATTCTCAAACGCGGAATATCTTCTGATTCCAGACTATTTATTACAGAATCCATTCCATTATGCCCACCCGAACTTCCCCTATTTCTAATCCTTATAATTCCCAGAGGAAGATGAAAATCATCATAAATAATTAGTAATTGATTATAGCTAATATTATAATAAGCTACAATTTCTCTTACCGATCTACCACTAAGATTCATAAAGGTTTGCGGTTTAACTAAAATAATTTCCTGCTCCAGAAATCTGTGATAGAGAATGTATGCTAAAAATTTCTTTTTCCATTTCAGATTATGGTCAGTAAACCTAAGAGCTAATCTTTCCAGAACTTGAAACCCAATATTGTGCCTAGTGTTTTGATATTGGGTTCCAGGATTACCCAAACCCACAATTATGCTCATGCCATCACAACCTTAGTTAAATTTTGCTTAACCCTGATAGTATTTCTATTCTTTCTCTTCCTTTTCTTCTTCTGCTTTTGCCTCTTTAGCTTTAATCTTTGCTTCAGGAGCTCCTTCTGTTACTTCTTCAGCCTCTTTTTCGGGTACTTTTTCCTCTACTTTACTGGGAGCAACGACTGAGGCAATAGTCCGATTAATATCAGTTAGCAGTTTAACGCCTTTTGGTAAAACAACATCTTGCAAAGTGATAACATCATTAAAACTCATTTCACTGATATCAATAGTTATTGCTTCCGGTGCATCTGCCGGAAGACATTCTACTTCCACTTCTCTCAAAGAGATATCCAGTATACCACCTTCTTTAATCCCCTTAGGCTCTCCTTCCAGAATAATAGGAACTTCCAGGGTTACTTTTTCTTTCATGGTCACTCCATAAAAATCGAAGTGATTGATTCTTTTTAGTAAAGAGTCATACTGGAAATCCTTCATTAACGCTAAACGGGTCACTTCCTTCTCATCATCCGTTTTTATCTTTAAATCTATGATTCCATGTGCATGTTTTTTATCAGATAAAAATCGGAAAAGTTCTTTCTCTAGTATTTTTAATAAAATATTATTTTTATCATGAGGAGAATAAAAAATACCCGGAACATATCCTGTTTTTCTAAGTCTTTTACTATCCTCTTTTCCGCTTTTTTCTCTGGTTTCTACCTGTAATTGAATTCGTTTCATAATCCGTTTACCTCCGCAGTAATTCTTTTTTTATTATCTAAATAGTGCGCTTATAGATTGATTATAATGAATACGCTTAATTGCTTCTGAAAATAATTCTGAAACTGACAATACTTTAATACAGGGTAATTGTTTTTCGGGAGGAATAGGAATAGTATTAGTCACTACTACTTCCATAAACAATTTTTCTTGCCAGTACTTTTCCAGACGTTCTCTGGCAGGATCAGCAAAAATAGGATGAGTAGCACAAACAAAAATCTCTCTCGCTCCGGCATTTAGTACTGCCTGGCTTCCTTTAATAATAGAGCCGGCGGTATCAATCATATCATCTACGATAATTGCGGTCTTGCCCTGAACATTACCGACTATATGCATTATTTCAACATTAGTATCAGAAGCTCTATATTTATCAATAATAGCAATCGGTTTATTTAAATAACCGGCAAAGTTTCTTGCTCTCGTTGTTCCCCCTACATCCGGAGAAACTACTACTGCATTAGACAAATCTTTAATTTTAAAATAATCTGCCAGAATCGGAGCAGCTTCTAGGTGGTCCACCGGGATATCAAAAAATCCCTGAATCTGTCCAGCATGTAAATCCATAGTCAAAATACGATGGGCACCTGCTTCAACTAATAAATTGGCAACCAGCTTAGCAGTTATCGGTTCTCTTGGTCGGGTTTTTCTATCCTGTCTGGCATAGCTATAATATGGTATTACTGCTGTAATTCTTTCCGCAGAGGCTCTATGAAGTGCATCAATCATTACCAGTAACTCCATCAGGTGATCATGTACCGGATGACAGGTGGGTTGAATCACAAACACATCCTGTCCTCTAACATTTTCATCAATCTCCACATGTAATTCTCCATCGGGGAATCTTGACACTTCAGCTTTTCCAAGCTGAGTTCCCAGATGAGTCACAATTTCTTTAGCTAATGCTGGATTAGCGTTTCCAGAAAATATCTGTAGTTCTCTATTATCACACGGAATCACATTATTGCCTCCTTATCTTTTCATTATTTTTCTTTCTTCTTATTCTGCTCTGTTTTCTTTTTCTTATTAACCCAGCCAAC
Organism: Atribacterota bacterium; assembly: GCA_028717805.1. Taxonomy (NCBI): domain Bacteria; kingdom Pseudomonadati; phylum Atribacterota; species Atribacterota bacterium. Next base: position 4,847 of record JAQUNC010000060.1, on the reverse strand, counting down.
AATATTTTTTTGCCTGGATCGGGCAATTCCTAAGCTTCGAGGGGGAACATTACCGGTAATAGTAGAACCAGCAGCGGTATAGGCGCCTTTGCTAATAATTACCGGGGCAACAAGACAATTATTACTGCCAATAAAAACACCATCTTCAATAGTAGTGGGATTCTTCCTTATACCGTCAAAATTACAGGTTATAGTGCCGGCACCGATGTTAACCTTTTTCCCCAAAGTGGTATCCCCCAGGTAAGTTAGATGTCCAACTTTGCTACCTTGATTAATGAATGTTTTTTTAATCTCAACATAGTTACCAATTTTTACTTCATCTCCAATGATACTTTCCGGTCTAATATGGGCATAAGGACCAATGTTAGTATTATTGCCAATTTGGCTTTCTTCAATTATAGAAGAAAAAACTCTGGTTTGGTCACCAATGTGGCTTTGTACCACATGGGAATAAGGACCGATATGACATTTACTGCCTATCTGACTTCCAGCAGTTATAATGGTAAAAGGGTATATAATAGTTCCTTTACCTATTTTTACCTGGCTGTCAATAAAAGTGTTACCAGGTGAAATAATAGTTACACCTTCTTCCATATGCTCCTTTGTATTCCTTTGGTAAACTATTTGAGAAGTATAGGCAAGGTCTTGTTGTGTATTTATTCCTGTTATTTCAATTGCATCCTCTACGGTAATGCTTCCAATAGAGCATCCCTTATCTCTCATTATTTTAATAACATCTGTTAAATAATATTCTTTTTGATAATTATCTTTTTTCACTACAGTTAAGGCTGTAAATAATTCTCTACTGTTAAAACAGTAAATTCCCCCATTAATCTCCTTAATTTGCTTCTGCTCTTCATCTGCATCACATTGCTCTATAATCTTTATAACTTCTCCAGCTTCGTTTCGTATTATTCTTCCATAACCTTCCGGATTTTTTAATTTTACCGTTAATAGAGTACAACAAGCTGAACTATCGCGATGGAAAGCGATAATTTTCTGGATAGTAGTTTGCTTCAATAATGGAACATCGGCAGATAAAACTAAAATAATACCACAAAAATCAGCTAAGTATGGCTCAACTTCCTGTAAAGCCTGAGCAGTACCTAATTGTTGTTTCTGGTGAACATAAATTACCTCTTTATCAATATCTTTTACCGCTTCTTTGATTTTTTCCATCTGATGACCAAGTACTACAATTCTCTTTTCAATTCCTAAAGACCTGGCCAGCTCTAAAGAATAAAATATCATGGGTTTTCCTGCTAAGGGATGCAAAACTTTGGGAAGTGCGGATTTCATTCTTTTCCCCTGACCAGCTGCTAATATAACCGATGTAATATCTATCATAGCATTATCCTGCCAATATTTTTTTATGAAAATTCAGAAAAGAAATTATTTGGCTGAGGTAAAATAAATTTTACATTAGAAAATTTGGATAAATAAAAATAGACTATATCTGGCTGGGGTGGAAGGATTCGAACCTCCGATGAGGGAGCCAAAGTCCCTTGCCTTACCGCTTGGCTACACCCCATTCAATTAATGTTCAAAGGGGGTTCTTCCCCTTGAGAATTCCTTAAATTAACCTCAAATTTAATATTGGTCAATCCTAAGACCTGTCTTTAATGTCTTTTCTTTGATAATTCTAATTTTTACTTAAAGTGTAATAGTTATAAAAATCACACTCTCCTAAAATACAACGGAGCATATATTATTTCTTGTTCAAAATATTTTTATAGTAGTATCGGAATTAAAAAGTATTTCCGATACTACTATATACTTATCTCTGGTTAGATTTTTCAGTCAGGAGAATCACTTATTGTTGCCCTTCTTATTCTCCTGACCATTTTAAATTAAATTTAGCCAACTAATATTATAATAAACCAATCAATATTTTAAGCAAACTAAATCTAATTTCTTATTGTTCAGATGATTCAGAATCATCTATAGGCTCAGCGCTACTGCTCTCTGCTTCATCATCTTTTGGAGATTCACTGCTTGCCTTATCTTCCTGCTCAGTTGCTTCGTATTCCTTTAATACAGCGGTCTGAATCATTTCTCTGACTTCTGTATTTATAGGATGAGCTATATCCTTATGATTTCCATTGGGTAAGAGTTTACTGGGCATTGCAACAAACATACCCTTTCTTCCATCAATAATTCTCAAATCATGAACTACAAAGGAGTCATCAAAAGTAATAGATACATACGCTCTTAGTTTTCCATCAGTCTGTATTCTTCTAATTCTAACATCAGTAACTTGCACTTGCTTACACCGCCTTTTCGTTTTTTGTTTTTTTCTATTATCTAGTTACTATTTACAATACCACACTTTAAGATTAAGTTAATATCTAAGCTGATTACAAATTATATTTATTATTTTCCAACTTTCAACAAAATAATCTCCCACTGCTACATATTTTCATTTACCTCCTGTTATATCGCATTTTAGTATGTAATATATCATCAATCCTAAAGTAAATAGCTTTGGGTTTTCTTGTTCCTCCGGATTTTCAAGAAGAATTTTTCTCCTTGATAATTCCTAAATAGATCAGACCTTTCTGTTAAAAAATAAACACAGCAAAAAATAATTGCTGTGCTGAAATTAATTCATATAACCAGCTTAAGAACTCTCCTACTCTTATTGTTGCAATCAATAACCTTTGTGCCATCATAAACTTATTAACTTCTTGAAGTCATTCCTTTTTCAGAGCTTGTCAAATTTTATCATGCAAAATAGTTATTTGTCAAAAACTTTTTATTTTTTACAATTATTTAGCAATTATAACTGAATTAGTTGTTAGTCACTTATCTTTATTCGTCAGATAGTTATTTGGTTTCTGATATTTCGTTATTGGTTTTTAGTTAAGAATAATGAAACTATATTTCAAATTGCTAATACTCTCTGTTTACTTATTACATAATTAAAGCATGGCTAAAATACTTAAGCAAATGGAGTGCTAATTTAAACTGCTTCCCTATCATGCTTTATTGCAGATCTCAACAAAAACTAATTTATAATGTTTTTTATAACTTTGGTAAGTTTAGGATATTCTTCTAAAGATAGAGTTTCTCCCCTTTGGTTTGGATTAATCCCCGCCTCTTCTAATATTTTTTCCAGCACATACTTTTTCAGACTTTTTCCAAAATATATTTTAAGGGCATTAGCAAGACTTTTTCTTCTATGCTGAAAAATAGCACGAACTATATCAAAAAATAGATCTTCGTCTATCACTTTAATATGCGGTTCCTGTAAAAAATGTATTCTAATAAGCAAGGATTCCATTTCTGGTTTAGGGAAAAAAACATTAGGCTTTACCAGATGTAATTTTTCAATCTTGGCATAATAATTTGACATCACTGATAGTAGACCATAATTCTTGCTTCCAGGTTTTGCTAACATACGTTCCGCTACTTCCTTTTGTACCATTACTACTGCAATTTTCAATATACTCCTCATATCCATTATCTTTCTCAATAAAGGGAGGGAGATGGAATAAGGTAAGTTTCCGACTAATTTTTCGATGTGATAGCCTTCCTGTTTTTTTAGACTCAGAAAGTGAGCTAAATCAAAAGTTAAAATATCCTGATATAATACTGTAACAGAATTGCTATATGGGGAGAGTAGATCATCTAATATTGGTTTAAGACGGGTGTCTTTTTCAATGGAAAAAACATGTTGCACGGCAGGAATTAAGGCTAAAGTTAACGAGCCTAAACCTGTACCAATTTCCAATACTGCTTCCTCTTTTTGTAAGCTTAAAGATTTAACAATAATAGTTGTAATATTATAATCTATAAGGAAATTTTGGCTTAACTTTTTTAGGGGTCTAAATTTATATTTTATCATATATTCCCTTATTTTTTTAAGAGAAAGGAAGAAAGTAGGTGGTGATATGGACATGAGTTTTTACCTCAAAATTATCAGGGGAGCAAGCTCCCTATGAACCTCTCTATCTATATTCTTTCATCTATTTTTCTCTAATACTCTACCTGGCAATCTTGTATTTAATACTTTTATCATAAATTTTTTACCTTAAGGTACAAAAAATCATAGTAAATATATACACTATCTTATAATCTAATCTAACATATTTGGTTCTTTATTTAAAAAATTATGTCATAAATATCTCTGATGGAAAATTAATGGAGCCGGCGATCTGAGTCGAACAGACAACCTACGGATTACGATTCCGTTGCTCTGCCAATTGAGCTACACCGGCTCATTACTCTTTAATCCTTATTTTATTTGACTTTCCAGCATTCTCATCTTTTGCATTATTCTCTCGAATATCTCTTTGGTGTCCATATGGTGTCCATGACATATCCAATCTATTCACTGCATCCTGCAGATGTACCCTGTTTAAGAATCAGTTAAAAACAGCTTATCAAAGAATTGTAAGAATGGCAATAATTACAGGCAGCTTTTTTTAGTTTGAATAAATAAAAAAGTTGTAAAAACTAAGTATACTTCGTTTAGATAGAGATCTTAGATTAGTTCAAACTTTCTTATAATACTTCAATTGATTGCATTTTAGTTAAATTTTTGGAAGAAAACTAGCGAGGCAAATTTGCACACATCTAAGAACTTATATATTCTCCAATCCCTGCAGTTTTACAAAAAAGGAACGGCGAGCTCTTCTTTTCACATCACATAATCCATCAATTGACATTGACAAGCTACCCTTAAAAAATACATTTTCTATCTTTTTATTAAAAAGTTTGGTATTTTCGATAGCGCTTTTATAATCTCCATCATTCGCAATAAGAATAGCCACATCGTATTTGTTAAGAGCTGCCATTGCCACCATATCACAACTTAATTGAGTATCCAGATTCTTTTCTTGAAG
>JAQUNC010000059.1 GCA_028717805.1 Atribacterota bacterium | reverse complement strand
CGGAGGGGAACCACCTGTTCCCATACCGAACACAGAAGTTAAGCCCTCCAGCGCCGATGGTACTGCAGTCTTTTCTGCGGGAGAGTAGGATACTGCCGGGAATTTTTTATTGGAGGGGACATGGAAATCAGAATTATATCATTTGATGTAGATGGAACCTTAGTAGACCCCGAATATAATGATTTAATCTGGCACAAAGCCTTGCCAGAAATAGTATCAAAAAAAGAGAATATTGACTTTGAAGAAGCCTTAACTATAGTTCAAAAAGAGTATGACCGAGTGGGAGAAAAGGATTACCGCTGGTATGATATCAAATATTGGATTAGTTTTTTTCAACTCGGCATTGATTATAAAATAATATTACAAAAATATGAGCCGGAAATTAAAATATTTTCAGATGTACCATTAATTTTAGAACAATTATCTAAACACTACCAGCTAATCTGCACCTCCAATATGCCTCGAGAATTTATGGATATTAAGATAAAAAAAATAAAAACATATTTTCAGGAAACCTTTTCAACTCTATCAGATTACAGAGAACTCAAGAATAAAGAGGTTTACTCTCAAATAAACAAAAAACTAAAAGTAGCACCTCAACTGATGTTACATATTGGCGATCATGAAGAACAAGACTATTTTTCTGCCCGAGAGGCAGGGTGGAATGCATTGTTAATTGACCGTTTTAGCTCAGGCTTTCATGAAAAATATCCTGATTCAGTAATTCATGACCTATCTGATATTTTTCACAAAATAGAAATCATTAAATGAGGTAAACAATGCCGGAATTACCAGAAGTAGAAACTATAAAAAGAGATCTGGAACAAGAGGTACTTAACAAAAAAATAATTGGTATTCAGGTTAGCCTTCCCCGACTTATAAAGATTCCTACTGTAAATCAATTCAGAGAATGTCTGAAAGAAGCATTTATAAAAATGATAAAAAGGAAGGGAAAGTATATTTTATGCTTCATGAATACAGGAGACTGCCTAATTTTTCATCTGGGAATGAGTGGTTCTCTGCTATATCAGAAAAGAAATGAGAGGGCAATAGCAAAAATCAATAATAAACATAACCATTTCCTTTTCTTTTTTGAAGACGGTAGTAAAATGATCTATAATGATGTAAGGCAGTTTGGTAAGATTTGGTTGATTAAAGAAAATTATAAATTGAGGGAAATTGAATCTCTGGGATGGGAACCACTGGAAGAAAACTTTACTTTACAAGAGTTTGCCAGAACAATTCAAAGTAAAAAGGGTAATATAAAATCATTATTAATGAACCAAAAGGTTATTGCTGGCATTGGTAATATCTATGCTAATGAAGTACTTTTCCTGGCAGGAATCCATCCTATGCGTAAGGGTAATTCTTTGAATAACAATGAATTAAGGAAATTATACCTTTCTATTAAGAATGTCCTGACTAAAGCTGTGTTGGCCAGAGGAACAACTATGACAGATGAATCTTATCGTGATTTGCAGGGAAAACCAGGAAATTATATAGAGAAGGTTCTAGTTTATGGTAAAAAAAACGGTAAATGCCCTTTTTGTGGTAATCCTTTATCAGTAATAAGGATAGAAAATAGGAGTACTTTTCTATGCTCTTCCTGTCAAAGATAAGAAGCAGGCAAAATTATAAAAATAATGACTAATGTAATAATATAAAAAGAAAATTATGAATAAGGTTATTTTTTTAGGAACAAGCGCTGGTATTCCAAACCCGAAACGAAACTTGTCTGCTTTAGCTGTAATTTTTAATACAACTAATGAATTCTGGTTATTTGATTGTGGAGAAGGAACACAGCGGCAGATTGGTCAGACAAATTTAAAATTATCAAAATTGACTAATATTTTTATTAGTCATTTACATGGAGATCACATCTTTGGACTCCCTGGACTGTTTGCTACCATGGGATTACTGGGAATTAAGAAAGATATTAATATTTTTGGGCCAATGGGTCTGGAGAATTATCTTAGAAGTAGTCTGGATTATTCTTATACACATATCCCTTATTCTTATCATATCTATTCAATAGATAAAGAAAAATTTCTCACCACTAACCTGCTCTGGGAAAAAGGAGATACTGCTGTTTATTGCGCAATTCTTAATCATAATATTGATAGTTTTGGGTATACCATCATCAAGAAAAATATAAAAAGAAATATACTGGTTGATAAATTATTGAATTTGGGTATCCACCCAGGACCAATTTATAAAAAATTTAAAGAGGACAAGATAGTTAATTTAGAAGATGGAAGAATTCTGGCTGCCAGTGATTTTATCAAAGAAACCATAACTACCAAAAAATTGTGCTATTGTGGAGATACAATGTTTTCTCCAAACGCCGTTTCTCTCTCTCAAGGAGCAGATTTACTTATTCATGAAGCAACTTTCAGTTCGAATAGCAAGGGAAAGGCGACTCAGAGTTATCATTCTACAGTTGAAGATGCTATTAAGGTAGCCAGTTTAGCGAAAGTAAAAAAACTGGTATTAACCCATATCAGTTCCAGATACAATGCTTCAGAAAATGAATCTGATATGTATTCCGAATTCAGCGAGAACATTAGCAAGAATGATCCTGAAATTATTATTGCAGAAGATTTTACGGAGATAAAAATATAACTGTTAATTAATAAATTAGTAAATTTATGATGATTAGGTCTTGAATTTTGCTATAATTTAAGTTATCTTATATAAGTCGATCATTTTAAGTAAATTGGCATAAGAATATAAATGTGAAGGATAAGGTTTTTATAGATTGCGTATTTATTTTGCTGGTTTGCCCGAGAAAAGAAAAACTATGATCTATAGGAGGTGAATAATTTGAAAGCAACCGTTGATCAGGATCTTTGTACTGGATGTGGACTCTGCGAAAGCACATGTCCCGAGGTTTTTGAATTACAAGATGATGTAGCAGTGGTTAAGGTTGATGTTGTTCCCAAAGATGCAGAAGAAGCTTGCCAACAAGCTGCTGAGGACTGTCCTGTAGAGGCTATCAGCTGTGAATAGTATTTATTAATATTTATTAAGGAAGAGGGTATCAACCTCTTCCTTAATAAAGACTTACTCCTATTACCGTTCTGTCTTTGTTTGTTTTCCTTCTTCATTTTTTTATTTAACTATATAATAATAGCCAACTTATTAAAGTTAGTAATTATTAAATAACATGCTTTTACCATAAAGATTGATCATTAATATAAATATATTAATTTACCGTTATTTTTTGAATTAGTAACAATACATACTAAAATATACTAAATTTAGATGTTAAGTTATAGATTAATATAATTCGAATAATTTTTATACCTCAGGCAAATTTAGGATTTATAAATATTTGATTTTAGCTAAGTAATATTCAAGGGGAAGAATTACCTTGAATATCCTGATAAAATAGAAATAAAAAAGGGAAAGTAAAAATTGATATTCTCATAAGATGGTTAGAAAGAGTCTTATATAAAATCGAAATAGGGTAAAAAAGAGATAGAGTAGTTCAGAAGAATTCACTTCGCTCACAATAATTAAATAAAAATCATAATTCCAGAGTGAGAATAGTAAATTAATATTATTAATTTATTTAGTTATAAACTTGAGGAGAATACAATTTATGGTAGTAAAGAAAAAAAGAGCTCTCGCTCTTTATTCTGGTGGTCTGGATAGTATACTAGCTATTAAATCAATATTGGAACAGGATATTGAGGTGATAGGGGTATACTTCAGGACACCCTTTTTAAAAAAGAAACCAGATTACTATGGAGAACAATATCTTAATATTGCTTTGTTAATTGAAGATATGAGTAAGGATTTTCAAGAAATATTGCTGAATCCCAAACATGGTTTTGGTAAAAATAAGAATCCCTGTATTGACTGCCGTATTATGATGTTTAAAAAGGCAGGGGAATTAATGGTTCGGGAGAAAGCCTCATTTATAATTAGTGGAGAAGTGCTGGGACAGAGACCTATGACTCAAAATAAAAAAAGCCTGCTCTTAATTAGTGAAGAGTCAGGATATGGTCCAGTGATTTTAAGACCATTATCAGCCTTATTATTACCGGAAACAGAACCTGAGAGACGCCTTATAGTAGATCGGTCGCATCTGATGGATATCCAAGGTCGTTCCAGAAAAAAACAGATAGCCTTAGCCAGGCAATGGGGAATTCAAGATTATCCCTCACCGGCAGGGGGATGCAAATTAACCGAACCAGGTTTTGCTAATAGAATTAAAGACTTGTTAACCAAGAAAAACTATGTTTCTAATGACATAGAATTGTTAAAAGTTGGCCGACATTTTAATATTCATGAGTATATTAAATTAGTAGTAGGTAGAAATGAAAAGGAAAATAAGATAATAATCTCTTTAGCCAATCCACGGGATTATTTGATTAGTTCTTATACTCATAAAGGCCCTATATCTCTATTCCGCTGTTATGATAGCTTAGTTAACAGAAGGGAAGGAATAGAAGAAAATTTAGATTTAGCTTGCAGAATAACTGCGAGGTACTGTGATAAAGAGCAAAAGTCAGATCTGGTGGATATTAATATCTGCAGAAATAACAAGATAATAAGAAAATGCAAACAGGTACTTCCTATATCTGAAAAACTTATAGCATATTATATTATTTGATATTATCGTAAGTTTTTATAATTTCGATACTATCAAATAATCTTTTTTAAGGAAAGAACGATATATGTATGCTAAATTGGATTTTAAGTACATAAAATGTAATTATCATAATACTAAAACCATATATAAAATTATTATAATGTAACCTATGTCCTGAATCAAAAGTGTAACCTATGTGTTGGTTAAATATAAACCGATTTGAACTGAAAACCAAAAACTGTAAACTATTTTACTCTAAGAACTAAATACCAGATACTATTTACTATATACTAACAAAGGGGTTCTCCAGAGGAAGGTTTCCCCTTGAATATCTATTTGAATTAGGACTTATTTATGGCCAGATCTAATAGTATTTTAGTAGCGCTCAGTGGCGGTATTGACAGTAGCGTTGCAGCTTTTTTGCTAAAAGAAAAGGGATTTCAGGTAGCAGGAGTCTATTTCCGCTTAATTGATGACCAAGAATCTTTCGAACAGACCAATTCCGACCATAATAGACAGAGAGTAAAAAAAGTAACCCAAAAGCTAAATATTCCTTTGTATGAGATTGATTATAGAGAAGATTTTTACAGAGTTATAATTATTGACTTTATAAAACAGTATGAAAAAGGATTTACTCCTAATCCTTGTATTTCCTGCAACGAAAAAGTGAAGTTTAAACTACTTTATGATTTTGCCGTAAAAGAAAGTTTTGACTTTATTGCTACCGGTCACTATGTCCGAGTGGAAAAAGATAATAAAGAAGGCAGGTATTTTTTAAAAAGAGGATTGGATGAAAAAAAAGATCAGTCTTACTTTCTCTATAGGATAAATGAATCTATTCTCTCAAAATGTCTTTTCCCACTTGGTAATGTTAAGAAGGAAGATACAAGAAAGATTGCTCAAGAAATTGGTTTGCCAGATTATTCCAGCAGAGAGAGCCAGGAAATCTGTTTTATTCCGGGAAATAATTATCGTAAACTGCTAATCAACTTTGGAAAGATAAAAAATGAAGCAGGATATTTTTTTGATTCTGCCGGTAATATCCTGGGAAGACATAAAGGTATATCCTTTTATACAATTGGGCAAAGAAGAAAAACCGGCTTATCTTTAAATTCCAGAAAATATGTTCTTAAAATTATTCCCGAGAGTAATTCAGTTATTATAGGTGATGAAATCGAATTATATCAACGAGAATTTGGAGTAATAGCAGTAAAATATGTTTCTTCTGAGCCAATCTTCCTGCCAACTAAGTTATTGGTGCAGATTCGATACAATACTCCCCCTGCCTGGGCTACGGTGTATCCCTGGAATGGTGAAAAAATGAAAATAGTATTTGATGAGGCGCAAAGAGCTATAGCACCCGGTCAATCAGCAGTTTTTTACGATAAGGAAACCGTTCTTGGCGGTGGTATTATTAAGCAGTTTTAAATAAGGATTTTTCCATAAGAAAAATTTTTAAATCATGTTCTCTTAATTCTCAATAAAATTTATTCTTTAACCTCCGATTTCCAATTATTCTTTTCATCCCTACATTATCTATTTAACTATTATCATCTTGACAGGATTCCTTTCTGAATATATAATGTGTACAAAAATGTATACAGGATATTAATATGAAATTAATTAGAATTGGGGAAAAGGTAATTTCAGAAGATAAACTACAGAAAGAGATTGCCAGAATCCTAAAATTAAGAACAGAAGGATTAACCCAGGGAGAGGCTGCCAGAAAGTTAGGCATTGAAAGAACATTTGTTTCACGACTTGAGAGTCTAGGAGAAATAAGAAAAGGAGAAAAGATTGCCCTGGTTGGCTTTCCAATTAAAAATAAGGGAGAGGTGCTTTCCCTTTCTAAAAAATATGGCATTGATTATACTTTGATATTAACACAACAGGAACGCCAAAATTTTGTTAAAAGCAGAAATAAAAACGAACTCTTTAATGATATCCTTGGTATTATCACCAATTTGCTTGATTTTGATGTAATTATTTTTCTGGGTTCCGATAAAAGAGTTGATTTTGCAGAAAAGTTATTCCATATTCAGGTAATTGGTATTGAGATTGGCAAATCACCAATTACTGAAGACCAATATATAAATCCGGCCATAATTGAAAATGTTCTAAAAGAAGTGAAAATACTTACATTAAATGAGGAGATGAAAAAATGAAGAAGGTACTGGGTGTTAGTTTGGGTTCTTCATCTAGAGATCACAAGGCGAGAGTCGAAATTTTAGGAGAAGAGGTAGAAATTGAAAGAAGAGGTACTGATGGTGATACCCTTAAAATGATGCAAATATATCAAGAATATGATGGCAAAGTAGATGTATTTGCCTTGGGAGGAACAGACTTATATCTTTATTCTGGTCCTTCTGGTAAAAGATACATTATAAAAGAATCAGCCAGGATTGTTAGTGTAATTAAAAAAACACCAATTGTAGATGGAACTGGAATTAAATACGAGCTGGAAAAAGATGTTATTAGATATATTAATAAAAATACTGATATTCACTTTCAAGGTAAGAAGGCATTGTTATTAATCACTGTAGATCGATTTGGTCTGGCAGAAGGGCTGATTGAAGCTGGCTGCAAGATGGTCTTTGGAGATCTTATCTCCTGTCTGAACATACCCATTCCTCTTTATAATCTGGAGACACTAAGTAAAATAGCTAAGGTTGCCATTCCCATTTTGATAAATTTACCTATTAAATACTTATACCCTACTGGCCAGAAGCAGGAAAGCAGTAATCCCAAATATGGTCGTTTTTTTAATGATGCTGATATTATTGCCGGCGATTATCTCGCTATAAGTCAGTATATGCCATCCAGAATGGAAGGGAAAATAGTCATTACCAATACTGTAACCTTACAGAATGTTAATGATTTGAGAGAAAGAGGGGTAGAATATCTTATTACCACCACTCCCCAATTTCAGGGAAGGTCTTTCGGTACTAATGTCTATCAAGCTGTCTTAGTAGCGGTTTCAGGGAAAAGACCGGAGGAGCTTACTGGTTTGGATTATCTTGATTTAGCTAGAAAATCAGGTTTTAAGCCCAGGATTGAAAAATTAAACTAATGTTAATAGAAAAATATTAAAGATATTTCAGAAATATTTTAGAGTATCAGATTTTTTTATAATGCCGATACGCTAAGATACTCTTTTATAAATACAATATTAAAGGTTTCTCCAGGGAGCAAATTCTCCTTGGATATCCTGTTAGAAAGAAAGGAAAAAAGAATGGTAATACCTTTAGAACAAAGAATCAGAGAAACAAATGAACGAGCAAGAAGGATGAAGGAAAATAAATCCTTCTTCTATTTAAAGAGTATAGAAGGAATCTCCGGTGCCAGAACTCAAATTGAAGGACGTGAAATGATTATGTTTGCCTCATACAATTATTTGGGTTTGATATCTCATCCTAAAGTAAAAGAGGCAGCAAAAAAAGCCATTGATGAATATGGAACCGGAGCTGCAGGGGTACGTCTTTTAGCAGGTACTACCAGGGCTCATGAAGAGTTGGAAGAAAAGATTGCTCAATTTAAAAAGACCGAAGATGCCATAACCTATAGCAGTGGCTATGTTACTAATTTAGCTGCTATTACTACCCTTTGCCAGAGGAGTGATTTAGTTATTATGGATAAGTTGGATCATGCCAGCATAATTGATGGTTGTTTACTATCAGGAGCTACTCACCGTAGTTTTTTACATAATAATATGAAGAGCCTAGAAAATATATTAGCACAGTCTGAAAACTACCAGAATAAACTTATAGTAGTTGATGCTGTTTATAGTATGGATGGTGATATTGCTAATTTACCTGAAATATCTCAGTTGGCTAAGAAATATAAAGCTAAACTTATGGTAGATGAAGCGCATTCTATAGGAGTTATTGGCAAGACCGGACATGGTATTGAGGAACACTTTGGCTTAGAAAATTCAGTAGATATCTTTATGGGAACTTTAAGCAAGACTATACCCTCTATTGGTGGGTATTTGGCCGGGGATAAAGATTTAATTAATTATCTTAAATTAAGCTCTCGCCCCTTCATATTTTCTGCCAGTCTTCCTCCTGTAGCTGTGATGGCTGCCAAGGCTTGTTTTGAGGTTATTGAAAGTGAGCCAGAATTAATAGAACAATTACAAAATAATATTAAACAGTTTAGAGAAGGGTTACAGAATATGGGTTACAATACTGGCAATAGTGAAACAGCGATAGTTCCTATTATGGTGGGAGATGAAGAAAAAACTCTCCAATTATGTAAAAAGGTCAATGAAGAAGGAATCTTTATCTGTCCTATCCTATTTCCAGCTGTTCCCCGAGGTACTAATAGATTGAGAGCTCATGTGCTGGCTGCTCATTCCTCAGCAGATATAAAAAAAGCCTTGTCCATTTTTGAAAAGGCTGGTAAGTCTTTGGGGATTATCTAAATTTGAATATGGGGAATATATAGGCAGATCTTTTACTTAGATTGATAATTTAAATACAGGTAAAATATCCTCCACCTACACCTAATCTGACCATAATCGATTGTGTAGAACTTATACTGCTCCCCTTTAACAAAAGGATGATTTTAAGTTAGAATAAGCTCATAATTAGAAAGGAGTCTATTCTAAGATGAAACGGCGTACATGGGAGAGCAGTCAAAAATTAAAGATTGTTCTGGAG
>JAQUNC010000058.1 GCA_028717805.1 Atribacterota bacterium | reverse complement strand
ATAAAATTCAAAAAAATAATATTCACCACAACTCGGAAGGCAGATGAATTAAAAGAATTGATTAATAACAGTGATATCTTAATAGTCTCTCCTGGTAGAAAGAAGGAAATCCAACAATTGAATGCTAAAAAAATATCCTTAATTGAATTCATTTATATTCCTGATAAGGGTTCCATTGATACTTTGAAAAAAACCATATTTGATATCAAAAGGAAAGAGGTGACATAACAAGGAAATGAATAAAACAGGTAATTTAAGGATTTATCAAAATGAAAAGACAGTAATAACTGTAAATGAAGATTGGTGTAAATCATGCGGGATTTGTATACAGTTCTGTCCCAAAAAAGTTTTAGTAAGTAATGAGAAGGGTTGTCCTGTGGCAAAAAATATTGATGATTGTATAAATTGCATGTTATGTGAATTAAGATGCCCGGATTTTGCTATTCATGTTGAAAAGAAAGAAAAAAATATTAACTATGTTATGGAACAAAAAGGTCTGGAGGACTAGTTATGACAGATAAAAATGAAACGGTTAAGATTTTACAGGGTAATGAAGCATGTGTAGAAGGAGCCCTTTTAGCTGGTGTTCGTTTTTTTGCTGGTTATCCCATCACTCCTGCTTCTGAAATTGCCGAAGGAATGGCCATGCGGCTTCCTGAGCTAGGAGGAGTATTTATGCAAATGGAAGATGAAATTGCCAGTATGGCTGCAGTTATAGGTGCTTCTTTGACCGGAGTTAAAGCAATGACTGCCAGTTCTGGTCCCGGAATTTGCTTGAAACAGGAAAATATAGGATTTGCTGCAATTACTGAAGTCCCATGTGTTATTGTTAATGCTCAAAGAGGTGGACCTAGTACGGGATTGCCAACTAAGCCAGCTCAAGGGGACGTAATGCAAGCTCGCTGGGGAACACATGGAGATCATCCTATGATAGCTCTGGCTCCTTCGGATGTAAATGAGATTTTACATATAACCATAACAGCTATTAATTTTAGTGAAAAATATCGCACCCCAGTGATGCTATTATTGGATGAAGTCATTGCTCATATGCGTGAAAAAGTCAATATCCCTACCAATGAAGAGGTTGAAATTATTGACAGAAAAAAACCGACTTTAGATAAAGAGAATTTTTTACCTTATAAAGCAGACCAGGACCTGGTTCCTCCTATGGCTAATTTTGGTAGTGGATATAGGTATCATGTTACTGGTTTAATTCATAACGAAAAGGGTTACCCAACTGCGAATACCAAAAAAATCGATCAGTTATTGAGAAGATTAACTAACAAAATAGAATTACATAAAAAAGATATTATTATAGAGGAAAAGTTTTTGCTGGATGATGCCAGAATAGCAGTTATTGCCTATGGTTCTGTAGCAAGAGCAGCACAAAGAACGGTTAAGTTAGCAAGAGAAAAAGGCATAAAGGCTGGTTTATTAAAGTTAGTCACCCTCTGGCCTTTCAGCGATGATACGATTAATCAATTAGCAGGACAGGTTGATTTAATATTAGTGCCAGAAATGAATTTAGGCCAGATGGTCCGTGAAGTACAAAGGGCGGCTGAAGGCAAGTGCCGTGTTGTTTCTTATGGTAGAGTCGATGGGGAGTTGATTAATCCTATGGAAATTCTTTCCAAGATTGAGGAGGAAAGCAAATTATGAATAATTCTATTGCCCAATATTTTAGAGAAGAAATGTTTCCTCATATCTGGTGTCCTGGTTGTGGAAATGGTATTATTTTAGGTGCCATATTAAGGGCAATTAATAGTATAGGATGGGAAAAGGATGAGATTGTAATGGTTTCGGGAATCGGTTGTTCCAGTCGCATTACTGGTTATGTTGATTTTAATACTATGAATACTACTCATGGTAGAGCTTTGCCTTTTGCAACAGGCATAAAGATGTCTAATCCCAGCTTAAAAGTAATTGCCGTAATGGGTGATGGCGATTGTGCAGCAATAGGTGGTAACCATTTTATTCATTCTGCTCGTCGTAATATAGATATAACTGCCATTATTATAAATAATATGATTTATGGCATGACTGGAGGCCAATATTCTCCTTTAACACCAACTGGTAAGTTTGGTTCTACAGCTCCATATGGCAATATTGACCAGACTTTTGATATATCTGCTTTAGCTGCCAGTGCTGGTGCTTCTTATGTAGCACGCGGAAATATTTTTGATGTCAATCAGACCACTCGTTTTATTAAAAAGGCTTTACTCAAAAAAGGCTTTTCTGTAGTGGAAGTAATTTCAGATTGCCCCATTTCTTTCGGTAGAATTAATAAGTTGAGAACTCCTGTTCAAATGTTAGAGTGGATAAAAAGCATCACAGTACCCAAAACAACCTGGGAAAAATTATCAGAAGAAGAAAAAGAAAAGAAAATACCCACAGGGGAATTTTTAGATATTAATATACCCGAATATACTGATAAATACCAGGAAATCTGTATTAGGGTTCAACAAGGAAGGAGAGAAAAATGAGAAAAGAAGTTTGTTTAAGTGGTTCAGGAGGACAGGGATTGATACTGGCGGCCATTATTTTAGCTGAGGCAGCAGGTATTTTTGACGGATTTGAAATAGCTCAAACTCAATCTTATGGTCCAGAAGCCAGAGGTGGTGCCAGCAGATCAGAAGTAATTATTAGTGATGAAAAAATAGATTATCCTAAAATTATAAAGTCAGATATATTACTTGCTTTAACACAACAAGCCTGTGATAAATATGTCCAGAATTTAAAAGAGGATGGATTATTATTGATTGATTCAACAAATGTTTCAAATATTCCTTCTTTTCCCGGGAAAATTTATCAATATCCTATTACCAAAGATGCTATTAACATTCTTGGAAATCAATTGGTAACTAATGTTATATCTTTAGGTATTATTGTTCAGTTAACAAATATTGTTACTAAGAATGCTATCAGGAAAGTGCTGCAAAACAGAATACCGGAAAGAATAAGAGATTTAAATAAAAAAGCATTAGAGCATGGTTTTCAAATAGCAGAAAAATTTATTAAGTAAAGATATAATGTTTATCTGGAAAGGAATTAATTAAATGAAGATTTTAGTTGTAAACTCTGGTAGTTCCTCAATAAAATATCGTCTTTTTGATATGGCCGATGAATCTTTATTAGCCAAGGGTTTAGTAGAGAGAATAGGGATCAAAGGTTCATTAATAAATCATTATCCTGCTGGGAAAGATGTTATAAAAAAAGTGTTAGATATACCAGATCATCGCAAGGGAATTGAGTTGGTAATAGATGCCCTATTGAATAATGAATACGGTGTAATCAAGGATATTTCAGAAATATCAGCAGTAGGTCATCGAGTAGTACATGGTGGCGAAAAATATTCTGGTTCAGTATTGTTGAATGAGGATGTAATGAATACCCTTAATGAATTTATTGAATTAGCTCCACTGCATAATCCACCAAATATCTTGGGTATAAAAGTATGTCAGGAATTATTACCTGATACCCCACAGGTTGGAGTATTTGATACAGCTTTTCATCAGTCTATTCCTGAGCAAGCATTTCTTTATGGCTTACCATATATTTATTATGAAAAATATCGTATAAGAAGATATGGTTTTCATGGAACATCTCATAAATATGTAGCATACAAAGCAGCAGAAATGTTGGGCAAAGATTTAAAAGAATTAAAGATAATTACCTGCCACCTGGGTAATGGGTCCAGCATAACTGCAGTCAAAGAAGGTAAATCAATTGACACCAGTCTCGGGTTTGGCACCATTTCTGGTATAATTATGGGGACTCGTTGTGGAGATCTTGATCCAGCAATTATTCCTTATTTAATGGAGAAAGAAAACCTTAATTTTGAGCAAATAAACAATATCCTCTATAAAAAGAGTGGATTAATGGGTTTATCAGAAGGCATATCCAGTGATATGCGTGATCTGGAAGAGGAAACACTAAATGGAAATAAAAGAGCTAAAAGAACCTTAGATGTTTTAAATTATGGCTTGAAAAAGTATATCGGTGCTTATACAGCAGCTATGAATGGTCTGGATGCTCTGGTATTTACAGCCGGTATTGGGGAAAATTCGCCCATGTTGAGGAGTATAGTTTGTAAAGATCTAAGCTCCTTTGGTATAAAGATTGATGATAATAAGAATGATGATTTGAGAGGTAAAAAAGAAATAATTAGTACTGAAGATTCAAGAGTGGCTGTTTTGGTAATACCAACTAATGAAGAATTGATGATAGCTAAAGATACAGTAGAGATTTTTAATAATTTAAAATGATAATTTATATTTCTAAACACGAGAGAGGAAAATAGATGTATCGTATTAATAAGAAAACAAAATTATACCAGGATATGTACAGCATGTGGATAGAAGCGTCAGAAATTGCAAAAACAGTGCAGCCCGGTCAGTTTATTATTTTGATGACTAAAGAAAATGGCGAAAGAATACCCCTAACCGTTGCTGATTATGACCAAAATAAGGGATTAGTGCAAATTGTTTTTCAGGTAGTTGGCAAAACAACAGATGAATTATCCCATTTTCAGGAAGGAGAATATTTATATTCCTTTATTGGTCCTTTAGGTCATAAAACAGAAATAGATTTTTTTGGTACGGTTGTAGTAGTAGGAGGGGGAACTGGTATAGCATGTATTCACCCCATAGCACGTAACTTAAAAAAGGCTGGTAACAGAGTAATTGCTATCATTGGAGCCAGAACCAAAGAATTAATTATTATGGAAAAGGAATTGAGAGCAGTATCAGATGAATTAATTATTACTACTGATGATGGCAGTTATGGAAGAAAGGGATTTGTTACAGATGCTTTAAAAGAGAAACTCGATCAGGATACTTCTATCAAAAAAATATGGACTATTGGACCACCCATTATGATGAAAGTAACCACTGAACTGACCAAGTCATATCCAGTTGATACCATTGTCAGTCTTAATACTATTATGGTTGATGGAACAGGTATGTGCGGTTCCTGTCGAGTTTCTATTGGAGGAGAAACAAAATTTGTCTGTACTGATGGTCCTGAGTTTGATGGTCAATTAGTCAACTGGGAAGAATTTATGCATAGAATCTATCGTTATAAAAAAGAAGAAAAAGAATCATGGCAACATTTTAAGGATCAAAATGAATGCAGGTGTAAGGAGAATTGAAATGGCTGAAATGATTGAAATGAAAGAAAGAACAAAAAGAGAACAAGTCCCCATGAGAGAACAGTCACCATCTGATCGCATTCATAATTTTAACGAAGTTCCTCTGGGATATACTAAAGAAGAGGCAATTTTTGAAGCACAGCGATGTTTACAGTGCAAAAATCCTACCTGCACGAAGGGATGTCCGGCAGAAATAAATATTCCCACTTTTATACGATATATTGTAGAAGAGGATTTTGCCAAGGCTTATTTAACAATCCTAGAAACAGATGCTTTACCGGCGGTAACCGGAAGAGTCTGTCCTCAAGAAGAACAATGCCAAAAAGAATGTGTTTTAAATAAACGTGGCAAAGCAATCGCTATAGGAAGATTGGAGCGATTTGTAGCTGATTGGGCAAGGGAAAATGGAATACATGGAATAAAGAATACGGATAATCAGAAGGGTATAAAGGTTGCTGTCGTTGGTTCTGGACCTGCAGGATTAACCTGTGCCGCGGACCTTGCTAAAATCGGATACCAGGTAACTCTTTTTGAGGCATTACATAAGCCTGGAGGTGTACTTGTATATGGAATTCCAGAATTCAGGCTTCCTAAGTCAATTGTTGAATATGAAGTTAATGAGATAAAGCAATTAGGAGTGAAAGTGATCAGTAATCAGGTAGTAGGTGCTACCAGAAGCGTAAAAGATTTGACAAAAGAGTTTGATGCCATATTTCTGGCTAATGGAGCAGGAGCCCCCCGTTTTATGAATATTCCCGGAGAAAATATGAATGATGTCTATTCAGCTAATGAATTTCTAACTCGGTCTAATTTAATGAAAGCATACTTATTTCCGAAATATGACACTCCAATAAAAATCAGGGAAAGAGCTGCTACTATCGGAGCCGGAAATGTAGCAATGGATTCGGCACGAACTGCTCTACGACTTGGTGCTAAAGAATCATATATAGTTTATCGACGTTCCAGGGCAGAAGTACCAGCCAGAGCAGAAGAAGTACATCATGCTGAAGAAGAAGGAATTATATTCCATTTTTTAACTTTACCGATCCGAATTCTGGGAGATAAGGAAGGAAGAGTAACCGGGATGGAATGTGTAAGAATGAAGCTAGGAGAACAGGATAAATCAGGCAGAAGAAGGCCTATTCCTATTGATAATTCCAACTTTGTTTTAGAAGTAGATATGGTAATTGATGCCATAGGCACAATGGCTAATCCAATTGTAGCCAGAAGTGCTAAGGGTGTGGAGGTGAATCAATGGGGATATTTTGAAGTTGATGAAAAAACCAAAATGACTACCTGTGAAGGTATTTTTGCCGGAGGTGATATAGTAAGAGGATCAGCTACTGTTATTTCTGCTGTAGGCGATGGGAAGATAGCTGCCCGGTCTATTGATACCTATTTATCTTCAGGAAAGAGCTTAAGAAAAAAGTATATAGTTTCTAGTGAAGTAAAATAATAAAATATTTGGAGGTTTAATAATGTCTCGAGATAAAGAAATGAATCCTTTTGAAATTGTTCAAGCTCAGTTTGATGAAAATGCCAGAAAGTGTAATTTAAATAAGTCAATGCAAGAATTCTTAAGAGAAGCTGAACGAGAAATTAGAGTAAGAATTCCAGTAGAAATGGATGATGGAACAACTAGAACATTTACCGGATTTCGCGTTCAGCATTCCACTGCTCGAGGTCCAGCTAAAGGTGGTTTAAGATTTGCCGAAGATGAAACTATAGATATGGTCAGGGCATTAGCTATGATGATGGCTTGGAAATGTGCTGTAGTTAATATTCCTTTGGGGGGAGGAAAAGGTGGCGTGGTTTGTAATCCCAGAGAGCTTTCTGATCGGGAAACGGAGAAACTTTGCCGCGGTTGGGTCAGAAAGGTTTATGAATTTGTTGGCCCTGAAATGGATGTACCAGCACCTGATGTAGCTACTAACCCTCAGGATATGCTTTGGATTATGGATGAATATGATACTATTGCCAGGCGAAGGAAACCGGGATTTGTTACTGGCAAGGCTGTTGGTGTTGGGGGTTCTTTAGGGAGAACTGAAGCCACAGGTTATGGAGTTATTTATTGTGTTAGAGAAGCCTTAAAAAGATTAAATATTGATTTTAAAGGAGCAACTGCATCAATTCAAGGGGCTGGAAATAATGCTCAATATTGTTGTGAAAAATTTGTTGAATATGGCGGGAAAGTTATTGCTATGTCCTGCTGGGATCCTAATGATAAAAAGGCTTATACCTATAGTTGTCAGGAGGGCATTAATCCTGATGACCTATTTGCTCCTGGTACTTTAGATAAATTTGGCACCATCAATCCTGAAAAAGCAAAATCTTTTGGCTGGAAGCAGGAAGATGCAGATGCCTGGTTAAGAAAATCAGTCATCGTGTTAATACCTGCTGCTTTAGGTTCGGCTGTTCATAAAGATAATGTTAAAAATATAGATTTTAATACAGTTAAGATTTATGCTGAGGCTGCCAATACACCAACTACTCCCGAAGCAGATAAAATCATAAAAGAGAAAGGTGTTTTTCTAATTCCAGATTTTCTTTGTAATGCCGGTGGAGTAACTGTCTCCTATTTTGAGCAGGTGCAGAATAATATGAATTATTACTGGCCAAAAGAAGAAATTTTTGAAAAATTGAATCACATTATGACCTCAGCCTTTAATGGAGTTATAGATTTAGCTGAAAAGGAAAAATTATATCACAGAGATGCGGCTTATGTTATTGCTATTAAAAGAGTTGCCCAGGCTGTTGAGGGAAGAGGTTGGGTGAGAACAAAAAAATAGCGCGAAACAATTTAGGTTAGGGGATTACTATCCCCTAACCTAAATTAAAGTTGAGGTATATTAAAAAAGAATGAAAGTATTTGCACTAATAGGGGAAAGTGGAACTGGCAAGAGCCATAAAGCTCTCTTGATTGCTCACCAGGAAAATATTGAATATATTATTGATGATGGTCTTCTAATTAAAAAGGATAAAATTTTAGCAGGTCTATCAGCGAAAAAAGAATTGAATAAGATCCAAGCAATTAGAAGAGCTATCTTTTTTGATAAAGAACACGCTCAAGCTGTTAAAGAAATAATTAAAATAGAAAAACCTAAAAAAATAATGGTTTTGGGTACATCAATAGAAATGATAGAAAAAATAATTCAAACCCTGGAACTACCACCTTTAAGTAAAGTATTTAATATAGAAGAGGTGTCCAGTGAAAAGGAAATACAACTAGCTAGGGCAAGTAGATCTAGAGAGGGAACTCATATCATACCCCTACCAGGAATTGAAATACAGAGAAAGTTTCCTATAAACTTAGTAGAGTCATTAGAGATATTTTATCGAAAACGATATGTTAATAGAAAAATAGGAGAACGAACAGTTGTTCGGCCTCCATTTAGTTATTTTGGAAAATTATTTATATCAGAAAGTGCTATCTTAGATATAATTTATTTTAATATCAAAAACTTTAAGCATGTTATTCGAATTGGAAAAACAAAAATAAATATTAATGATGAAGGTATTTTAATACAGATTAACCTTACCTTAAAATATGGTAAGAATATACCGGATATGGTAAGGATAATTCAAGAAAATTTAAAGAAAGAGCTTGATTATATTACTGGCATTAATATTAAAAAGATAGATGTACTGGTAGAAAATTTGATACTAGAAAAGAATAAAATTACTTATAATATGAGCTAATAACCTAAACCTGGCTTTTATTATACATTTACACATTTAAAAAATGTAAATATTACCTTAATCTACTTAAACATTAGGGTGTGTTTACTTTTAATTATGTATGGAAAAAGGAGGTGTAATAAGTTGGATTACCATGGGAAAAAAAGAATAGAAAATGCTAAAAGCAATTGGGAAACCAATTCATTAAATAAAGTTTTAAGTAAGTTTCCCGAGAGAAAGAAAACATTTGTTACTGGTTCAAATAAGGAAGTCAGTAACTTATACGATCCACTTGATTTAGAAGATATTGATTATCTTGATGATTTGGGTTACCCGGGAGAGTATCCTTATACCAGAGGAGTGCAACCAACCATGTATCGGGGCAGGTTGTGGACTATGAGGCAATATGCTGGTTTTGGGGATGCTGAGGAATCTAATAAGAGGTATAAATACCTGTTAAAAAATGGACAGACCGGTTTAAGTATTGCCTTTGACCTTCCAACCCAAATTGGTTACGATTCCAATCATCCTATGGCACATGGTGAAGTGGGAAAAGTAGGAGTAGCAATTGATACTTTAGAGGATATGGAAATATTATTTGATGGTATTCCCTTAGATCAAGTTAGTACCTCTATGACTATTAATGCTCCAGCAGCAATTTTATTGGCCATGTATACCGCTATTGCTGAAAAACAAGGAATCCCGGCATCAGAATTAAATGGTACTATTCAAAATGATATCTTAAAAGAATACATTGCCAGGGGCACCTATATATTTCCACCCCTTCCCTCTATGAGATTGATTACTGATATTTTTGATTATTGTTCCCAAAAATTACCAAAGTGGAATACCATAAGTATAAGTGGTTACCATATTAGAGAGGCTGGATCAACTTCTATTCAGGAGATTGCTTTCACTTTAGCTAATGGGATTGCTTATGTTGATGCAGCAGTAAAGAGAGGTCTAGATATTGATAC
>JAQUNC010000057.1 GCA_028717805.1 Atribacterota bacterium | reverse complement strand
GAGAAAGAATCCGTCCTATCTGAAGTTAGATTCTGGCATAAAGTCTGGCATAAAGATAGATTCTTAGGAACACAAATAGTGAAAAATAATGATCTTAATATAGTGTAGTTTTAAAACTTAACTAACATTATTATACCGTCAAGTTAACGTTTTTATGTCCTATCGTATTAATATTATATGTATTCTATATTTTTTACTTTAATTATTATCATGGTCTAAATATATTTCTTTATTATTTATTTTTAATAAAAATATTATAATTTATCTTTATAATAACGTCTTCTATTAAATCTCGACCAATTTTTTTGTTTATAATATTTATTATCTCTCCCTTTCTAATACTAATTTCACTAGCCCAGATGTGATTCTTGACCATTAAAAAAAGGATATTGTTTTGAATCTTTATCGGTTTTGTGTTGAGAGAAATTTTTAGTGGAAGAATGTCTTCCCAGGAACTGAAAAGATTATATCCGTTGATTCTCTGCGTCCAGTTACGCTTTCTAAAAAATGTTTGAATAACTTCATCAATCTGTTTTGGTTCATTATTATTCATTGCTCTTCCACTGTCCCATTCTTTACATGTAATACTTTGGCGTTTTTAATGACATTGTATTCTGTTAAATCGTGTAAATCAATGCTGGTAATAAAAGTTTGTAGAGGCCTATCTTTTATTAATTGAATTAAAAATAATCTTCTTTCTGAATCGAGTTCTGACAATACATCATCTAATAACAAAGGCGGGTATTCTTGGTCTTTTTCCCTTATTATTTCTAATTGAGTTATTTTTAGAGCTAAAACGGCAGTACGTTGCTGTCCTTGAGATCCATATATTCCTAAATCTATGAGGTCATTCATGATAAAATAATCATCTCTATGGGGACCGACGGTAGTTATTTTAAGCCTGCAATCTTTCTCTTTAGCACTATAAAGTTTTTGATCAAAAACTTTTTGTATTTCCTCTCTATCTTCTGTATAAGTTGTCAGGATATTACTATTATACTTTAGCTTTAAGGTTTCTTTATTTTTGGTTATTAGTTGATGTATAGTCTTGACTTTTTGATTTATTAATTGCAGAGTTTTAATTCTATACCAAATAATTAAACTACCTAATTCTAATATTTTCTGATCCCAAATACTCAAATGCTGATTTAAATTATCTTTTCTCTTTTCCGTCTTTAAGAGTATATTCCTTTGAAATAAAATTCGGTTATAGTCTTTTAAGTGCTGTTCATAAACCGGATTAAGAGTAATAATTACCTCATCAAGAAATTTTCTTCTAATAGCAGGCGAACTTTTAATAATTTGAAGATCTTCTGGGGCAAAGATAACAGGGTTAAATCTTGCTCTAAGCCATGATTTTTGCTGGTATTTCTTATTTACTTTAATAATTTTTTTTGTTTTTTTGGCCAGGAAATTAAGTGAATCAATATTTTGCAATAAGATATTTATTTGAAATTGTTTTCTGTCTTTGTTAGCCTCTCCTAGAAGAAAACTTTGTTTTTCTTTCCAGTTAATTAAATTATAATCATCTTTTGTTCGATAAGAACCCCCTCTTAACAAGGTATATATTGATTCAATGACATTTGTTTTACCCTGAGCATTATTTCCTATTAAAATATTTAGTGAAGTATGAAAATTAATGGAAGTATCTAAAAAATTCCTAAAATTAATCAATTTGATTTTATTAACATTCAAATGATTTTCCCTTTCCAGTATCTTAATCCATTCTTACTGGCATCAAAACATAGTTATATTGTTCTTCTTTATCTATCGGATTAATCATTGCAGGATTTAAATTTTCATTTAATCTTATTTCTGTGTGATCTGTTTTAATTACTCTTAAAACATCAACAATGTACCGAGAATTAAAGGCAATCTCAACATACTCACCTTCTACTAAACAGGGAATCTGCTCACAAGCATCACCAATGTCTGGTGTTTTTGCCTTTATAATTAATTCCCCCCTGTTCTCTCCTTTTTGTTGGGTATATAGATGTGTTTCTATTTTAATGGTATTTAAATCTTCTTTCACAAATAAGGTAATTCTTTCCATTCTTTGTTTGAACTCTTCCGTATCTATTTTAACAATTGTTTTAAATTGACGAGGTATTATTTGATGATAATCAGGGTATTGTCCATCAATTATTCGTGAGAATAATCTAATCTTATTCTTTTCGCCTTCTGAATTTAAAATAAATATTACCTGTTTTTCTCCTATATCTATTTCAACTATATTATCATCCTCAAAGTTAAGTAATTTAAATAATTCGGATAACGCTCGTTGAGGAATAATAACCTCAAATTGATTATCTGTTTCAATTTTGTTCTTACCAGCTAATTTAATCTTTTTTAATGCCAATCGATGACTATCAGTTGCAGCAATTTCCAATCCTTTTTCTACTCTCTTAAATAATACGCCATTTAAAAAAGACCTATTTTCATCTTTTGAGGAAGCAAAAATAACCTCCTGTATGGTATCTTTTAATATTTTATGAGTTAATTTTATTTTTATATTACTCTGAATTTCAGGAAACGGGGAAAAATCCTCAGCAGAAAAACCGAGAATTTTATAATTTGACAAATCTTCTTCCTTAATGTGAATTATATTATCTTTATCAACTTCAATTTCTATATTTCCTTCTGGAAATCTTCTAATTAAATCACTAAAAATCTTACTGGGAATAACTACTGCTCCATGTTCCACAATCTGAGCGGAAATATAACAATCAATACCTATTTCCAAATCAGTTGAAAATAAGTGAATTCTATTATCACTGGTAACTTCAAAAAGAATTCCATTATATATAGGTAGACCTAATTTTGTAGATATGGCTTTTTGTACTATTTGAATTCCATTTACTAAACTTTTTTGAGAACATATAACTTTCATTACTTTCTCCTATCATTAATTTAAAAATTTTTATCTGTTCTTTTTAATTCATTCTCTTAATTTGATTATGCTTAACTTTTAAAATAAAAAGAGAGTATTCATAGTAGTAATAGTGTGAATTATGTTAATAACACTTATATTCTCTTATAATTCAATAAAAAATTATGTGGATATTATTCTTAATAATGATAGTTTTTTCTTAACACTATTCACATTTTAATTTTATAAAATTTTACTGTTATAAAAAATAATATTATCTACGAAAACATTAAATAAACAATATTTATGATACAGAAATAATTTTTCAATCAGGAACTGTTTTGAATTTTATTTATCAGACGGTCTATATTTAATTTTAGTTTCTTATCTGTCTTTAATTGTTCCTTAATCTTATTACAGGAATGAATAACTGTCGTATGATCTTTTCCTCCAAAGAAATTACCAATCATAGGCAGGGAAAAATCAGTTAATTCCCTAGCTAAATACATGGCAATATGACGTGCAGCTACTATATTTTTAGTCCTTTTTTTAGATAGTAATATTACCGGTTTAAGGTTAAAATATTCTGCCGTATGTTTTTGAATTAATTGAATTGATATTTCCTTCTCTTCAATAGGAATAAAATCCTTTAATATTTGTTTGGCTAAGGTCAAGTCAACTTCTCTCTGAGTGGTTAGGGTTATATAAGCATTGAGCTTATTTAGGGCGCCCTCTAACTGACGGATATTGGAAGGAATTTTATTAGCGATATAGTTAATAATCTCATCTGAGAGTTCTAACTGATAAGCTTCTGCTTTTTTCTGTAATATGGCAATTCTAGTTTCTAAATCCGGGGGTTGAATATCTGTAATTAATCCCCATTCGAATCTGGAAATCAGGCGATTTTCTAAATTAGTAATTTCCTTTGGGGGGCGGTCAGAGGTAATTACAATCTGTTTGCTGGCATTATAGAGGGAATTAAAAGTGTGAAAAAACTCTTCCTGTGTTCTTTCTTTGCCAGCCAAAAATTGGATATCGTCAATTAGTAAAATATCAAAATTACGGTATTTTTCCCTAAATGCCTCTGTAGCATCATCTTTAATAGCATTAATTAGCTCATTGGTAAATTTTTCAGAGGAAATATAGGCAATATTAATAGAATGAATAGAATTTTTATTAATAATATAATTTCCAATACCATGCATTAGATGTGTTTTTCCTAATCCAACTCCCCCATAAACAAAAAGGGGGTTGTAAGATTTAGCGGGAGATTGGGCAACGGCAAGACAAGCTGCGTGAGCAAAGCGATTACTATCTCCTACCACAAAATTATCGAAGGTATATTTAACATTTAAGCCAGTTTCTTCATATCTTTTCTGAAGAATATCCTTATTTGTCTTTCCTTTTTTGCCTTTATTGGTATTCTGGTTCTGGTTCAATTCTATATTGAACTTTATTATAATATCCTCTCCAAAGTCAAGTTGTTCGATAAGAATATCTTTAATCAACTGATAGTAGTTTTTTTCTATCCAATTTTTACAAAAGGCACTAGGTACAGCTAAGTATAATTCATTGTTTTTAAAATCAACATACTTAATCTGGGAAAACCAGGTGTTGTACATCTGAGGACCAAGTCTTTCTCTAATTACCTGCAAAACATCTTCCCATCTCTTATTGAATTGATAATAATTCATAATAATTCCTTCAATAGTTATATTTTTATTTGTAATTCAGATGTTTTTTGAAAAGTAAACAACGAACCCGTATAGCGGGCGAATTTATGAACCTTCAAAAAAGATATTAACATTATTAACAACAGCCTGTGGAAAACAGCTTATATTCCTCTTGGTCAATAATCTAAAAGCTTTTGGAAAAATAACTATTTATTTGACAAAAGTATCTATTAAGAAATATTAAATAAAAATAAAGGCTTTTTATTTAATTCACAGCTTATTAACAGTTGTGGAAAAAAGATTATAACGAGTAATTGATATAAGTCAGGATAAAACATAATCATTACAAAACCATCTTTAAGAAATTCAAGGGCAATTTCCCCTAGTGACAATACTTAAATTAATAGCAATTCGATCTTTAAGATTCCCTTGAATATCTTGTCTTTAAATTTTTATAGTAAGGGCTATTTTTACCTTAGGATATAAAAATTATAATAATTATACGCTCTTTCTAAAAATATAATTAAGCATATATTATTCCCTAATTAACAAAGAGCATTTAATAGTAGTATCGAAATTTTTCCGAAAATCCCGATACTATTACCCCAAATTTCTTATTGACTATAAAAACAAGATATTAATACTCAGGGGGAGCCTTCAATTAATAAGAGAAATTATTATTTAATATTAATTTAGTTTTTAAGAAAAGGCAAGTTTGAATTTTATAGCACAATTATATCATTAATATAATAGCAAAAATAGCTAAACATGCAAAGCTCATTTTAGATATTAACTTATCTCTAATAATTATTTAAAATAGCTTGGTCTCCCACTATTTAAATTAGTTTTCAGTTTCTTTGATCCGTAACCGAACATATTACACATCGAGGATATTATCCTAATTGATAAAAAAGATTTTGAGTAATTTTTATGGGCAGCAATAAATTTCCCATGCTTTCTTATAAATAACTTCTTATTACTTGCCATAGCATTAAAAATGAGGTAGACTATTTCAGTATTTGACATATTTATAATTTAATAGTTATAATTTAAAATTATGATTATGTCATAAATAGCAATATAAGTGTTTTGGCTAAAATCAAGATTTGAAACAAATTAGTTTAGAACAAGAATTCGCGCAAAGGAGAAGGATTATCAATGAAGCGTACTTATCAACCTAATAGTCGAAAAAAATTAAAAGCACATGGATTTCGCAGTCGTATGAGCACGAAAAGCGGAAGACTTATTTTAAAAAGGAGAAGACAAAAAGGAAGGAAGAGATTAACCGTTTCCGGTTAGATATTAACTTGTTTAAGGAAGGTTTAAAAAGAACCAACGAATTTAAAAAAGTTTTTTCCAATGGAAATCGTAAATCTGGAAAATATATTATATTATATATATTATATAGTCAGCAGGAAAATAATAGAGCAGGTTTTATTGTCAAAAAAAGTCTTGGCAATGCAGTGCAACGTAACAAAATTAAACGAAGATTAAGAGAAATCTGGCGTCAAAAAGGTACAAAGTTAATCTTTGGATGTGATGTTATCATTGTAGCTAAAAAGGAGATTCAAGAAGCCTCCTTTACGGAAATTGAACAAGAACTGATAA
The DNA here is from genome assembly GCA_028717805.1 of Atribacterota bacterium. NCBI lineage: Bacteria > Pseudomonadati > Atribacterota > Atribacterota bacterium. The sequence goes on along the minus strand of JAQUNC010000057.1, from coordinate 3,727 downwards.
GATTGTTGCTGAGAGACAATTTAAAATAAAGTAAATAAATAATATAATAAAAACCGTTGTCTAACGTAAAAAAATGAATAGAATATTGATAATAGCAATAGTGTTTTATCAAAAATATATTTCCCCCTTTAAACCTGCAACTTGTAGGTTTTATCCTACTTGTTCAGATTATGCTATACAGGCTATTCAAAGACATGGCTGTCTAAGGGGAACCTTGCTATCCATAAAGAGATTGTTTCGGTGCCATCCATACCATACCGGTGGTTATGATCCTGTACCTGATAAACTATGCAAATAAGATAGAATCCATAAATAGAAGATCGGCCTATATTTTTGAATAATTGAATGGGAAAATGCTTTGTAGAAAAGGAGAGTAATATTTTGGGAATCTGGAGTTCATTAATAGGTTGGGTAGAACAATTCCTTTGTGTCTTATATGGTTTTACTCATAATTATGGCTTAGCTATTATTATATTAACCCTTATTATAAGAACAATTATGTATCCGCTGATGCAAAAACAAATGATTTCTATGCAAGAGACACAAAAGATTCAGCCTCTCATGCAGGAAATACAAAGAAAATACAAAAATGACAAAGAGAGAATGAATCAGGAAGTGATGAGGTTGTATAAGGAGCATAAGGTCAATCCTATGGGCGGATGTTTGCCACTTATCATTCAAATGCCTATTTTAATTCTATTTTTTCAGGTGCTCAGGGGTTTTGAATATTTTATACCCAATACAGAGATTATTGATGGCGGTTTTTTGTGGATTAAAAACGAAGTTATATATCAAGGGGAAATGATTGCGGGATTAGCTGCACCGGATCAGTTATTCGGGGTAATTGGAAATTATAGCATTGGAATTTTACCAATTTTAGTAGGAGTATCAATGTATATTCAACAAAAATTAACCATGCCACCTATGCCGGTAACAAGCCAGGGTGACAGTTCTTCTAATCCTACTGCCAATACCCAAAAGATAATGGGCACTATTATGCCAGTCATGATTGCCTTTATAAGTTTTAGTTTACCGTCAGGATTAAGTTTGTATTGGTTTACCTCAACCCTTTTTGATATTGTACAGAAGCTTTTAATTAACAAAAAGAAGCCCGAAATTCAAAAAGAATCCGATAGCTCTAAGGAAAAAGAAAAAGTAACACAGGAGAAGACGCAAGAGCAGAAAAAAGAAACGGAAATCAAACAAAAAGATAGCGAACAAGAGATTTCCTGGATACCAGGATATGAAAAACCTTCTGTAAAACAAAATAAAAAAACGGGCAGAAAAGAAAAGTCTTAAAAAACAAGAGTTAATAATTGCCATTCAGCCAATTAATTCTGAGGGAAAAGACAAATGTATTGGTGGAAAGAGGTATGTTTTGGTAGATTTTGAAAATAAGGAAATGAAAATTAACAAGCAAGAGGAAAAAGCCTTACAAGTTCTTTCTAAAATAGCGGAAGGTATAAGTGCTGATGCTGAAGTAAAGTTAGCTTCTTCTAATCAGGATTATACTATTTTTGAAATTATCAAAGCAGATCCTGGCATCATTATTGGCAAACATGGTCATACTCTTGATGCCATTCAATATCTGGTTAATTTGATTGTTAATAAAGAGAACCAGCAGGGCACTCATAAAATTTATATAGTGGATATTGATGGATATCGAAAAAGAAGAGAGGAATCTCTTCAGAGGTATGCTCGGGAAAAAGCTGAGATAGCAAAAAGAAAAGGTGACACTATAGCCCTTTATTATATGAATAGCATAGAAAGAAAGTTAGTGCACATGGCTCTTAAAGAAGATTCAGGAGTAATTACCTATAGCGAGGGAAGGGAGCCATATCGGAGAATTATCATAAAACCAATTCTGGTTAAGGATGAGGATGATGCAAGCAAGAGCATTAAGGAAGAATATTAAGTAGAATAAATAATTTAATAAGAGCAAAAGTAAGTCATGATTAATATGATAAAAAAGCAATAACATATTAATAAACATTATATTATTTCGCATAACATTATTAGATAATAATTTACTTAATCTAATTTTGTTATGCTTTTTATTTTAATTATGTGTAACATTTTATATAAAGGAAGGAAATTAGAAAATATTAAAAAATATTTAATATAATTGGATCGAACAATGAAAAGAAATCAATTCCGAGAGACTGGCACAGAGAAAGATGCCATTGTTGCCATATCTACGCCATTGGGCATTGGTGGCATTGGTATTGTAAGAATGAGTGGTCCACAATCAATTGATATTGCCAGTAAAATATTTCGTTATAAAGGAAAAATAAAAAAGAATCCCCATGAGTTTCATAGCCACCATATTTATTATGGAACAATTATTCAACCTGGGGAAGATACCATGGTAGATGAGGTTCTATTAACTGTTATGCGTAAACCAAAAACTTATACCAGAGAAGACATTGTGGAGATTAATTGTCACGGTGGTTTTCTGGTGTTAAATAAAGTTTTGGCAATTGTAAATAAGCTGGGAGTCAGGATAGCTGAACCCGGGGAATTCACTAAATTAGCATTTTTAAATGGAAGGATAGATTTAAGTCAAGCTGAAGCAGTGATTGATCTTATCAAAGCCAGTAATGAGAAAAGTTTAAAATCCTCTCTCAATCATCTTGCCGGAGGCCTTAGAGAAGAAATAGCCCATCTTAAAAATCGCATCATTGATTTAACTACTAGAATTGAAGCACCACTGGATTTTCCAGATCAGGGAATTATTGAAATGAAAAACAAGGAAATTAAAAAAGTTATTGAGAAGTGCCTATTTGAGGTAAACGAATTACTGGATACGGTAAAATATGGACAGATTATCAAAGAAGGAATTAATACTATAATTCTGGGCAAAACCAATGTTGGCAAATCGAGTCTGTTTAATATGTTACTAAAGAAAAATAAATCTATAGTCACTTCTTTACCGGGAACAACAAGAGATTTAATCGAGGGAACGATAGTCATTAAAGGCTTTACCTTTCATCTAATTGACACTGCAGGCATGAAAGATCCAGAGAATATTATAGAACAAGTCAGTCTGAAGAAAGTAAGTCAACACATGGAATTTGCTCAACTTTTCCTGGTAATGTTTGATATTAATCAGCCGTTGGATGCCCATGATATTACACTTATTGATAAAATTGAATCATTCAATAATCGTAATATAAATAAAATCATTGTCTTAAACAAAATTGATCTTCCATCAAGAATTGACCATTCAGAATTGCAACAGAGATTGGGTATAAATGAATTTATTAGAATTTCTGTAAAGAAAAGGATGGGAATCGATATTTTAATAGAAAAAATGGTAAATCAAGTTCTTTCCAATATTGATACGCCAGAAGAAGGTCTGATAATAAGCAATCAAAGACATCTAGAATATCTACTTAAAGTAAAAAAAGGCTTAGCCGATCTTGTTTCTGGTTTGGAGGAAGGGATTCCGGTTGACTTTGTGTTAATGGACTTGAAATATATTACCAGTCAGTTGGCTAACATTACCGGAGAAGCATATGATGATGAAATGCTCAGCAAAATATTTTCCCAATTCTGTATTGGTAAATAAAAATTGTTTTTACCAGAAATCTCTTTAATAAAAAATTAGGTAATCCCATACTTAAGTTGCACTTAGAACCTTGAAAAACTGTTGATAAATCAGTATAAAGAGAGTATGAAAACATGTCCTCGCTGCGGCAGTAAAAAATTCTGGTCTCTTTCTACC
>JAQUNC010000056.1 GCA_028717805.1 Atribacterota bacterium | reverse complement strand
TATGACTGGGATCATCCTTTTGATTTTCAAAGAGCATTAGAAAAGTGGGTCGATAACTATAACCAGGACTTCCCGCATCAGAGTCTAGGTTATCGAACTCCTTGTCAATATTATCAAGAATATGGTACAAATAAAGAGCAAGTACTAACTTAAAATGTGTCCTCTTAATAGGGAGCATTACAATTTTTGTAACATTTGTTACAGTATTTTTTAGTACTCTTAGTTAAAATAAATGTAAAAATTGTTTTTGGGAGGTGAAAATATGAGTATGTTCTGTTTTCAATGCCAGGAAACAGCAAAAGGAACTGGCTGTACCAGAAAAGGTGTTTGCGGAAAGGAAGCAGATGTAGCAAATATGCAGGACCTGTTAATCTATGTATGCAAGGGGATTTCTGTGTACAGTATCAAGGCGCGTGGATTAGGAATAGAAAATTCAATAGTAAATAAATTTATCATTGACTCATTATTTATGACCATCACTAATGCCAATTTTGATAAGGTAGATTTTCTTAAAAAAGTCAAAGAAAGCTTTGATGTTAGAGAAGAGATTAAAGAACAATACCTTAATGCTGGAGGTGAGCCTATACAGGACCTGCCGGATTGTGCAACCTGGAAAGCAGATGAATCTTCTGACTTTGAAGAGAAGGCTAATGCCTCTGAAGTTGGACTTCTGGCAACTGATGATGAAGACAAGCGCTCATTGAGGGAGCTTTTAACTTATGGTATTAAAGGAATGGCTGCCTATACTGAACATGCATTTAATCTAGGCTATGAAAATGAAGAAATTTATGATTTCATTCAAAAAGGATTAGTTGCTACTATAGATGAGTCACTTTCTATAGATGAGTTAGTAAGTTGGGTGATGGAGTGCGGTAAATTTGGTGTTGAGGCTATGTCTTTATTGGATAAAGCTAATACAGAAACTTATGGCCATCCGGAAGTTAGCAAGGTTAATATAGGAGTCCGAAATAATCCAGGCATCTTAATCAGCGGGCATGATCTTAAAGACATGGAAGAACTGCTTGAACAGACCAGGAATACAGGAGTTGACATATATACTCATGGTGAAATGTTGCCAGCAAATTATTATCCGGCATTTAAGAAATATGCACACTTTGTAGGAAATTATGGTAATTCCTGGTGGAAACAAAACGAAGAATTTGAAAAATTTAACGGTCCGATACTGATGACAACTAACTGTATTATCCCGCCAAGAGACAGCTATAAAGACCGGGTATTTACTACTGGAACAGTTGGTTATCCGGGAATGATTCATATTCCTGATAGGAAAAAAGGACAGTCAAAATATTTTTCACAAATCATTGCAATGGCGAAAAAATGCTCTCCTCCTGTAGAGATAGAAAAAGGAGAGATTATAGGTGGATTTGCCCATAATCAGGTTATTGAGCTGGCAGATAAAGTTATTGACGCTGTCAAGAGTGGTGCAATTAAAAGATTTTTTGTGATGGCCGGGTGTGATGGCAGAATGAAGAGCCGAAATTACTACACAGAATTTGCTCAAAAATTGCCCCAAGAAACAGTTATTCTTACTGCCGGTTGTGCAAAGTATAGATATAACAAGCTTGATTTAGGTAACATTGGTGGCATACCCAGAGTATTAGATGCCGGGCAATGCAATGATTCCTACTCCCTGGCAGTAATTGCCTTAAAATTAAAAGAAATATTGGGATTAGATGATGTTAACCAGCTTCCTATTTCTTACAATATTGCCTGGTATGAACAAAAAGCGGTAATAGTATTATTGGCTTTGCTTTATCTGGGAGTGAAAAACATTCATTTAGGTCCTACCTTACCGGCTTTTTTATCGCCAAATGTAGCTAATGTATTGGTAGAAAAGTTTAAAATTGGTGGCATTACTAATGTAGATGAGGATATAAAAATGTTCCTCGATTAAAGCCAGCTAAAATGGATATTAAGAAATGAGGTCCAGTAACTGAGTTAAGTTTTTCCAGTTACCGGATGATTCTTTTATGGCAAATTTATAAGAGGTCAGAGTATGAGAAAATTATCAACTTTGTGCCGGAAGATACATCGCTACCTTACCATTCCTTTTGTTGTCTTAACGTTAATGGTAATAGTATTTACCAGAAATATGCCAATAAATAATTTCTTTTTTCGCTGGCAAAGAGTCTTCATGCTTGGTTTAGCTATTACTGGTGTATTTATGTTTCTATATCCTTATATTTTAAAGAGGAATAAAAGAAAAGATAATAGTATCTAATAACTGACTTTCCCTGATAAGTAATAGGATTTAGAAATTAAAGATTTTGTTCAATAAGAGAAAGATTGTTGGTAGTAATAATGTTCTTGTACAAATTAATTAGGCCTTCATTTTTCATTCTATGTAATTCTCTTGATAGGGAAGGGCGAGTAACACCAAATTGTTCTGCCAATGTTTCCCTGGTATCAGTTAAATGAATGCATAATTTTTTTGTTCTTGATATTGTTCTAAAAGGTAAAGACATATTTTCTGACGAATGGTTTCTCCTGTTAGAAATCGTAAACGATAATCCAGTATTAAGATTTTTTCCGATAACAATTGTAATAAATTCCTGAGAAATTTTTCATTTTGAAAACATATCTTCATAATATTGATTTTATCAAAAAGCATAATTTTGGTATTATGAACTGCTACTATCATAGAGGGGAATGTTTTTTTATTTGAGAAAATAATTATTTCTCCAAAAACATCACCAGTGGTAAGCTGGTTTATTATTATCTTTTTTCCAGAAGAAAGGCTTTTTTGGATTTCTGTGTTACCACCAAGGATCAAACCAATTTTTGTCAATGTATCTCCTTCAAGAGCAATGACTTGACCTGCAGAATAATCCTTAATCTGATATTGAGCATTGATCAGAAAGTTAATAAGTTCCTTATTGTTGAAATCCTTAAATAATTTATTAAGTCCAAGCGCATGCTTAATGTCATACATAATAAATTCCTTACTAAAAAGTACTGCTAAGAAATTAAAATCTAATTTCTAATCCAAATTTAATTTTATAATCTTCTTGTTTTAAAGAATATGTTTCCAATTGGGTACTAAAGGTGAAATCAGAAGAGAGCTGATAATCCAAGCTAAGGCTTGTTTCTCCATGAAAATCGAGAGGAGTAGAATAAGTAATGAATAAATCATCGCCAATATTTTTCCCTACTTCTAAGGTGAGATCAGCCAGGTGCAGGTCTTCTAAAAAGAAATGCGAATCAGTATTTTCCTCAGAATTAAAAGAAATTCTGATAAACTCAAGACCCAAACCTTCAGCAAGTTCACGTTCCATTCTTCTAAATAGATTTATCTGTAAACTTTGAAAAAGAATATTAACCATTTCCTGGGAGAGAAGCTGATCGATTTCCCCTTCAGAAAGACCTTGTATATTACGATTAAAGGCTAGTAAAGATAGAATCTCAGTCTCTTTTAAAGCAGGTTGTGAGGAAAGCAGAACCTGTGGATTAGAAAGATTACCTATAACATTAATATTAATTTGTACACCCTGAACTGTGGTATGCGCTTTGGCATTTAGATCGATATCAGTTGGATTTATGCCGTTAATGGTGACCAGCCCATCTAAGATGGAAAATCTTTTATCAAAATACATAAAAGAACCTTTTTTTAAAGTTAAGGTTCCCTGGAGAGTCGGATCTGCCAATGAGCCATTTAAGCTGATTTTACCACCTATGTCAATTTCAGCATCGTTCATTTGCAATTTAAAAGGATCAATTAATTCAATATTTACTTCCAGCTGTTCTAATGAATCGTATCCGGGTGCAGAGGACGCAAATGAAAAATCCATACCTTCTTCTATCTGCAATAAATCTTTAACAGCCAATACTCCTTTAGTAAGAAATACCTGGCCACTTATATGTGGAGAGAATATAGAATTGCTTATTATTAACTCTAAGTCGACTTCACTTTCTAAAATATCCTGATAGGTGATTTTCTTGTTCTCATTTTTTATGATAAAGGATATATTATCAGGAAAAAAACGAATCAGTTCCAATTCTCCTGAGAGGTGAAATTGATTTTCATAAGCAATTACAGGAAGGGATGGGATGATAACTTTATTATTTATTATTTTTACTGTATTATTTATTTCTCCAATTTGAACGGGTAATTCGGTAAGATGAATTATGCCCTGATAAATGTTAATTGTTCCATTTACTATCGGATGGTCAGCTGTGCCAGTTAAAGAAAGTTTCAGGTCCGTTGTTCCTGTGATTTCCGAGAAAGTATCTTGCCAGAATACCTTTAATAAATTTAGATCAGCCTTCTCCATATTAATTTTAAAATCGAGTGGAATATCCAGGTAAGATGGAGGTAAATCTAGTTCTCCTCCCTTGGCATAAGTCAAACTTCCCACAGGAATGGTTCCTCGAGCAGTTATCTGATATTCTTTCTCCAGGGCGATGGTTAATTCCTTAATCTCTAATAGATTCGTTAAGCTATTCCACCTTAACTCACTCTGTAGGTTCTGGAAGTTAAATTCTCGGAAATAGCCTTGTTTGATTTGGGTAGTTACTGATATATTGGGCTGCTCTAATGACCCTGTGCATAAACCTTTAATGTCCATAATACCTTTTATTTCTTCATCTATCTGCACTAGGCTCATTACAGTTGATATATCTAACTGTGTAGCTTGAAAACCGATATCCAAGCTCCCATTAGAGGCAATTTTTCCCTCTGCCTTAAGCAATCCTTCGGACTGAATTAACTGAAAATTGGAAATATTCAGACCATCTTTATCCACAGTAAGCATTGCTTCTAACCTGGAAGGTGGATTGTTTTCCTGTTGTTGAGGTATGAGCAGGAAAGATAACAAAATTTGTTGCGCATCATTATTTCCTGTACAGGTTGCTTCTCCGGTTATTCTGGAAGGTAAGAATCTTTTTATATTTTCTTCTGCTGGATAGAAATACTCAATCATCTCGTTAAATGCCTGGTGTGAAAATCCAATTTCCAGAGCAAAGGTATGTTTTTCTCCCATGGTAGCCTGACTTTTGGCGCTTAATTGAATCATTTCATTTTGCAATTCAAGGTTTTCTAAAGTAAGAGCATAATTATTGCTGATTCTGCCAAAAAAATTATCTGAATTTTCCTCCTGGCTTTCAGATGGAGCTATCTGCTCTGGTTGTAAATAGAAATCTACTTTACCCTGTCCTAGCTGATAATCCTGGTAGGCTATCTGTTCTAATTGTAGATTCCCACTGATTTTTAACTCAGGCCAGGTACCCTGGATGTATCCACTGCCTTCTGTCTGGCCGGATAAAGGAATAGCATATTTCACTCTTTCCAGTAATGGCTTGATAACCAGAGGGTGGAGCTGGTAAGAAAGAATAATTTCTGGTTTATCTGTTTGTGTGGTAATAATTTTCCCCTCTCCGGACAATTGTAATTCCCGGTTAGTTAAACTAAACGATTCAACCGATAAAACATCCTTTTGATAAGCCAGTTTTCCAGTTAGTTCTCCCACCTGAGTATTCTGGATAGAGAATTCTGACCATTGTAATTCAATATCTATTTCAGGTTGCTGGATACTTCCCTTTCCCTGACCTTGAAAGGTTAAACTTCCTGCTATTTTCGCCTCTGGTTCGAAAAAATTGCTATAAATTGCTAAGTCAGGTATTTGGTATTCAAAATCCAATATAAAATTAATAAGCTCCTCAAATCGCAATTCTCCTTTGAGAGAACCATTGCTCTCACTAGATTCTAGCTCACATTGCTCGATAGATAACAACTTATCAGAAAGATTCATAGTTGATTTGATGCTGCCTCTTAAAGAGCCAGGCAAGGAAAAATTCCCCATCCCCATATTATTAATTGTGAAGTCACCCGTAAGGTTAGATACAGAATTATCCTGTTTTTGGCTATCCATTTGCAAAGAACTATCAATATTACCTGAGAATTCTGCTAGGAATGGAAATTGTTGAAATAGAGAATGCCGCAGGGATAGATTTAAAGTCTTTATGGCAAACTGGTAAGAAGGTATCTCATCAGACCAATTCAGGTGGCCATCAATTGAAATCGAGGAATTTGAATCACAGGACTCCAGGGCATTTATAATTAATCTCTCACTGTTTAAAGAAAAATTACCTGAAATGTTGGGGAAAAGTATCTTTTCAATAATTATTTCAGAGGCATTTACCGCACCATTGATATAAAAACCATCAGGCAGGCCGTTTATATTTCCGGTTAAATTAACTTCACCTTGCAGGGCAAAGTCATTACATTCACCAACAAAAAGTGATATATCATCTCTGAGGAGAGAAGTATTTATTTGCTCCCCTTCTATGTTCAGGTCAAAATATATTTCTGGTTCAGTTAAGATCTCTCCCTCTAACTGAACTACACTATCGCGGTAAAGGCCACTAAGTCCTGAGATTGTGATTTCTGGTTTAGCAAAAACGACCTCACCATTAATTTGCTGGAAAGGTATTTGGTTTAGGAAGAGTGGCTTAGCGCTTGCATGATAAAAGGTCGCTTTACCTTGCCAGAAGCTTTCATTGGTCTCCCATTCCGGAGAAAAGCTTAAATTGAGTACTAAATCAAATTTTCCCTGTGTAGTATTGAACTGTTCAGCAGCTTCAAGATAATACTGAAAATGGGTGATATCTGCATTTTGTAAATTGAAATCCAAAGAATATTCTTTTTTATTTATAAAAAATAATCCACTTAAGGATAAGAAAGCTTGATCTGAATCTTGAATACCCTCAAAATCAAATTCTACTTTTGGTAAGTGAGTTAAATCAAAATATCCCTGAATATCTTTTGCTTTAGTGATAAGAGCATCTTGATTATAATGGAATACTAATTCATCTTGATAAACTAAGTAACTATTTTGAAAATTAATCTGTTGAATAATTATTTTTTCCTGTAAATATTCAGGATCTAAATTGAGTTTTTTTACCAGGTCAAATTCCCCGGTAATCTCTCTGGTTAATTCTATATAAGCATTAAAGAAAGTAATTTCTTTAATATTCAGCTGCCATCCTTTCCATTTAAAGAATGGGAAAAAAAGAGAATATCTAGCTTCTAACTTTTCTGTTTGAAACAAAATATTTGCTTTATCCTGATTATTTTCAAATATTACCAGATGAGATAATTGTATTGATTGAAAAGAAATTGTATCTACAGATCCAATTTCTATCTTTTTCCCCAGCATACCTTCTAATTGTGTTGTGATAATAGACTTTACATTCATGCGGAAATTTTCACTATTAATATAAAAATATGATATTAATAAACCCATCGCTATAATCAATAGAAGAACACTAAAAATATATATTAATCTATTTTTGCCTGCTATGCCATTCAATGTTTTAACACCCATGATCCGATTTAAAAAATTCATGATAATCAGTTGCTATAAAAGATTTAATATTACATAAGAAAAGGATTATTATTGAGGGTTTTATAACAGTGCATTATCATTTTAAATATTATATCATAACATTTTAATATAGAATAAAAATACTGTCAGGTAATTCTTGACAATGGTGGTAAAATAAGAAAAATATTACACCAACTAAGCGTGGGGAAATAAGTACATATTAACCAGGAGACAGAAAGCCGTGTAGGATGAGAGGCGGTTCCGGAATTGTACCAAATGGACCCATAAGTTTCGGTTTGAAAAGGCAATTTCCTGAGTAGGTACCGACGGTTTTCCTCCGTGAACGGGAAATGGTATCGGTATAGTGATATACCTGTACTTTATTAAGCGGGAACAGATAAGTATTATTAAGCATTCTGTTTCAACGAGGGTGGCACCACGAAAAAGTTGACCTTTCGTCTCTTGACGAAGGGTTTTTTATTTGTTCCAACTTAACCGAACCTGAAAGAGAGAACGTTTTATTTTCTTTAGCTGAGAATAAAACGGTTTAAAAAGGGTGGCACCACGAAAGACTTTTCGTCCCTTAAGTGTAGCAAGGGGATGAAAAGTCTTTTTTTTAAACCAGAAAGATTAAGAGATACCAGTTTAGTATATTCGTACTTTAAGTACGAAGAAAGAGGCTATATTGCTGTTAAAAATTTGCTGAAAAGATAGATAAGAGAAAAAGCAAAAATTGAGAATATAAAAGCGGCAATTAAAAAACGCCACTTCTTTTAGAGTATTACTAAAACACTGCTATTTAATAGAGTTTTTTACTGAAATAGATTGATTGCTAAGGACCATGGAAAGAACTAGGAAAGGAGGTAATGGATAATGACTATTATGTTTATGGGAATATTGATGAGAGGTTGGTCCCCCTTAAGGGGGATGTGACAAAATTATTAATAGATAATAACAATAGAAATTTATCATATAAGTATAAAAATAAGTATAAAGGAAAGGAATGTATTATGGAACGAAATAAGTATATATTAGATGAAAAAGAGATGCCTCAATATTGGTATAATATTTTACCTGATTTACCTGAGCCATTACCATTAGTATTACATCCGGGAACAAAAAAGCCTATCAAACCGGAAGATTTAGCTCCATTATTTCCTGTAGAACTTATTAAGCAGGAAATGAGTACAGAAACATATATTGAAATTCCAGAAGAAGTTAGGATGATATATCGTTTGTGGAGACCAACTACTCTCTTCAGAGCCAGACAGCTGGAAAAGACTTTAAAAACACCAGCTAAAATATACTATAAATATGAAGGAAGTAGTCCTCCGGGAAGTCATAAACCTAATACAGCTGTAGCCCAGGCTTATTATAATAAAAAAGAAGGGATCAACCGTATTACTACTGAAACCGGGGCGGGACAATGGGGGAGTGCTCTGGCTTTTGCCGGAGCCTGTTTTGACATTGAAATAAAGGTCTATATGGTGAGAATAAGTTATGAGCAAAAACCTTATCGCAGGGTAATGATGCAGGTATGGGGTGCTGATTGTATTCCCAGCCCTTCTGAACAGACTAAAGCTGGTCAGAATGTTTTAGCCAGAGAACCAGATTGTCCGGGTAGCTTAGGTTTAGCTATTAGCGAAGCAGTAGAAGAAGCGGTAAATAGAGATGATACTCATTATTCTCTGGGTAGTGTTCTTAATCATGTATTGCTCCACCAGACAGTTATTGGCCAGGAAGCCAAGATAATGTTAGAAAAGATTGATGAATATCCTGATATTATAATTGGTTGTGTGGGCGGTGGTTCAAATTCTGCTGGAATGTTTTTACCCTTTATCAAAGATAAGATAAGTGGTTTACATCCAGAATTGAGAATTATTAATGTTGAGCCCAACAGTTGCCCTACCCTGACCAGAGGACCCTATCGCTATGACTTTGGTGATGAAGCAGGTATGACTCCTCTTTTGAAAATGTACACTTTAGGACATGGATTCATTCCTCCACCTGTTCATGCCGGTGGACTGCGTTACCACGGTATGGCACCCATTATCTGCCACCTTTTAAATTTAGGTTTAGTAGAAGCAAGGGCAGTTCATCAATTGGAAACCTTTCAGGCTGGAGTTGATTTTGCACGGAGCGAAGGAATCGTCAGTGCACCAGAATCAAACCATGCTATTCGAGTTGCTATTGAGGAAGCAATTAAATGCCGAGAAACCGGAGAAGCAAAAACTATCCTTCTTGCCTTAAGTGGACACGGTCATGTGGATATGGCAGCATATCAAGCTTATTTTGACGGTAAACTGAAAGACTATAAATATCCCCAGGACAAAATCGAAAAAGCTTTACATGATTTACCTGTAGTATAAGGTATAGCCACCTGTTTTTACAGGTGGCTTAAAAAAATTGATCCGCTGTTGATTCTTACTTTCTAACTTATTTTTATCAAACCAATATTATAGGTAATCCCATACTTAAGTTGCACTTAGAACCTTGAAAAACTGTTGATAAATCAGTATAAAGAGAGTATGAAAACATGTCCTCGCTACGGCAGTAAAAAATTCTGGTCTCTTTCAACCGGTCAGAT
>JAQUNC010000055.1 GCA_028717805.1 Atribacterota bacterium | reverse complement strand
TAGGGGGAGGCCCTGTAGACCAAGCATGGGCGGATAAGATTGGTGCAGACGGCTTTGCTGAAGACGGAGTCTTGGCAGCCAAAGTTGCAAAGAAATTAATTAGCTAAAATAATATAAGAATATTATCTGAATATAAGGAGTATTTTATGGCAATATCAATATGGGAAGTTATTGAACGTGCAAAAAATGGTCCTAAAATGATGCAGCAAGATTTTAGTATGAATATATTTCGAGCCTGTCAGAAATTGGTAAAGAAGTATGATATTAAGCGTGATGAAGACGAGATAATCCCTACTGATAATGAATTAATAAGAAGAGTCTTTGAAGCAGGAGTAGAATTATTTGAAGAAGTTGGGGTGTACCACATTGATGAGGGGCGAGTTATTCATTTTAGTAAAGACGAAGTTTATGAGGCACTTGACAATCTGCCGAGCCAGGTTGTTTTAGGAGAAGGAAGGGATGCCTCAATTCTTAATGCTTTATGTGTAGATGAAGGACCAGAGCCTTCAGTTTGTGCAGGGAACCAAACAATACTTTATAGTTCCGAAGATATTATGTTCCAAATTTATAAAGCATGTGCTGAACATCCACAGACAGATGGAATCTGGGGAGGAGTTATCCCTACGATTGAAGGAAAGTATGAAGTTCTAACAGGTACACCAACTGAGTTATGGGCTTACAGAAAGTCAACTGAAATTTTAAGAAGAGCAATTAATGTTGCTGGTAGACCGGGAATGTATATAAGAAATAATGCGCCAGGTGTAACTGCTGCTATTGCATGTTTTGACAGGGAAAGAGGAATGCGTTCGACAGATTATTTTGAAGCCCATGGACTTGCAGAACTTTTAGTGACAACTGATATATTAAATAGAGCTATTTGGGCTCATTTAAATCATGCAGTTCTAGATTCAGGTAATTACGGAGTGAACGGAGGATTTGGAGGAAGTGTTGAAGGAGCAGCTTTAGTAACTGTAGCGAGTGCATTACAAGGCTTAATGGTTATGAAAGGAGTTGTGCTTGCACCACTTGTTATCCCCGCTAATGAGAAAAGTAGGATGTCTAGAAAAACTTTATGGATTGGAAGTATTGCAATTCAGGCGTTAGCAAACAATACACACGCTATACTGAGTTACAGTATGGGAGATCATCCCGGTTCAGGTCCTGGAACGAAAGAATATTTTTATGAATCAGCAGCTGGACATATAGCAGCCACTGTGTCTGGTGCTCACTCACAAGGAGGAACCAGGAAATTTTTTATTGGTCATAAAGAGGATTTTGGGACACCAGTTGAATCATGGTTTATGGGACAAATATGCAAAGCCGCAGCACATATAAATCGCAAATGTGCTAATAATATTCTTAGAATACTACTGAGTAAATATGAACCTATTATTAAACATCCTCCAGAAGGGTATACTATTAATGAATTATACGATCTTGATAATTTTGTTCCAAAACGGTCTTACCAGGATTTATATAATGAGGTTATTGATGAACTATTTAAGTTAGGTTTGGAAAAATTAAAGTATAAGTAAGAAGAATCTTATAGAAAATTGTTAAGCTACAAAACAAATTACTCTTAAGGAGGTATTTAATTGAAAGCCATTGGGAAAGAGAACATAATTTATGGATTTGGAAGCGCTACATTGGATTTTCGTATCCAAGTTCCTGATTTAGGTTATGATTATAAAGATAAACTACTAGCTCAAAAAACTGATATTTTTGGAGGAGGAGCAGTTGCTAATTGTTTAATACAAGTAGCCAGGTTGGGTAGAAAAACTTCTTGGTTGGGTAAATTGGGTGATGACTGGATTGGCCATTTGATTCAAGAACAACTCAATTTAGAAAAGGTGGATTGTTCAAATATTATTTGGGATGAATCAGTTTGTTCTCCTTTTAATTTGGCAGTTTATGCTGGGGAAGAAAAAAGGCGGATTGGGGGATTCTTAATACCAAATAGTCTCGCTGAAATAAATCTTGAAGATATTTCATCTCTTTCTTCTAATATAGAGAAAGATAATTGGATAATAGTAGAAGTAGGGGAAATACCTCTAGATATTACCTTAACATTTTGTCAACAGGTGAAGAAAATTGGTGCCAAACTTCTGGTTGATATTGATTTAGATCCGATTAAGCAATGTAATGGTAACAGAGATATAGTCAGAAAAATTATTGCGCAATCTGATTTTCTTATTCCAAACTATTATGCTATGAGCACATTATATCCTGACATTCAACCCAAAGAACTTACGAAAAAGTTAGCCTGGGAGTTTGAAGTTAATACTATCATCACTGTAGGTCCCGATGGAGTATATTATTGTGAACCTGGTAAACCCGCAGCTCACCAACAGGCTTTTAAGGTAAAAGTAATTGATACAGTAGGAGCAGGAGATGCATTTCACGGAGGATTATTATTTGGTCTGGCAGGTCACTGGTCTTTAGCTAAGTCTGTGGAATTGGGTGCTCGATGTGGTGCATATAATTGTCAAAAGTTTGGTGCCAGGGAAGGAATGCCCACATCAGAGGATTTAAACATTTAATAATTCATATTATATGGACACCTTCCAAAACTAACTGTTTTTAAAAACCATATTTAACTCAAATAGTAAATACAACTTTATCGGCTTACTCTTAGATTCCGATAGTAGCAACTCATATGATAGTGAATTGTATTAGCCCCATTGATTAATACATGGTATACTATGTTTTATTAATAGTAAGGGTAACTACTCTTTATAACGCGGTGAGGGGAAATTACTACCATACAATAAAAATGGAATTAATTACTAGGATATTTATAAAACCAGATAAGAAGCACAAAGGTTATCTTCGAATAAATTGAATTCTTTTACAACAGGAAAAGATTGCATTCCTCTATTAGTTATTACAGTCAAGAGGAATATGAAATGTTAATGTTAACAAAAGTGCTTCAAATAGGCATCTGAATTATAGGGGTAAGGTCAATGATAGTATTGGATTATGTTGGTCCAATTGTTGTGCCATATTTAACTGAAAGACTTGAACAGTCTCCTTGCTGGTTAGTATTTTTATGACTTATTATAGATAAAAGGATAATAAAATAAAGCTTATCAGCTATTTTCTCTACTGAAGCTTTCAAAGTACTATAAGTCAATGATTTAAATAAAATTGCTTAGTATTATTTGATGCTATTTGGAATCTTTTTCTTTTTAAGATATGGATATTTTAGATGTTTTTAGCTTATAATCAATTGTAATCATTTCAAGAGTAATTATTACTTAACATTAATCCAATTACAGATTTATTAAAGATCATTTTAAGCGTGGCATGTATTACTATTACCTTGTTTTATATATAAAACAAGGATAGTGTCACATTACTTTGATTTGGATTCTATTTTTTTAGGAGGTTCGTTTGAAGATCATCGTTCCCGTTAAGCAGGTTCCTGAGACCAGTCAGGTAAAGATAAATGAAGAAACAGGAACCATTATACGTGAGGGAGTTGAGAATATAATCAATCCTCTAGATTTATATGCCATTGAAATAGCTTTTCAGTTGAAGGAAAAGCATGGTGGAAACATCACAGTTATTAGTATGGGACCACCAAAAGCTGAAGAAGCTTTAAGGGAGGCTATAGCAATGGGTGCTGATGAGGCAATACTCCTATCAGGAAAGGAATTTGCCGGCTCGGATACCTGGGCAACTGCCTATTCACTTGCTGCAACAATTAAGAAAATTAAGGCTTACGATTTAATTATTACAGGGGAAAGAGCTACTGATGGGGATACCGGTCAGGTAGGTCCCGGAATTGCTTCTTTTTTGAATATACCCTTATCTACATATACCAGGAAGATAGAAAGTGTTAATAAACAATACATTACTGTACAGCGCTTGATTGAAGAAGGCACTGAGAGATTAAAAATACCTTTGCCAGCATTATTGACTGTAGTAAAAGAAATCTCATATCCTCGCCTGCCTACCTTACGGGGAAAACAGAGAGCACGTTTTATTGATATACCAGTTTACAATTGTAAAGATATTGGTATTCCGGGAAATAAATTAGGTCTTAAGGGTTCTCCTACAAGGGTGGTTAAAATATATCGCCCACCGGTGGTTAGAAAAGGAACTATATTAAAAGCAAAAGATGAAAGAACATTATCAGAAGCGATTGACCGATTAGTCTCTTTCTTAGAAAAGAGAAAAATTATATCATTTTAAAATAGGTAAGGTAGTATGAAAAAAGAAGAAATATGGACAATTTCGGAAATAACTGAAAGCCAACAAATTAAAAATATCTCCTACGAATTATTGGCGTGGGGAAGACCTTTAGCTAAAGAACTGGATGTTCCATTGTCTGCTGTTGTTTTTGGTAATAATTTACCAGAAGAAGAGTTACGAGAATTAATTTATCGAGGAGCTGATCGTGTATACAGGATAAGTCATAAATATTTATTCCCTTTTATTGTAGAAAATCATAGCAATATACTTGATTTTTTAATCAAGAAATTTCAACCTCAAATCGTAATTGCTGGAGCTACTACACAGGGTAGAACTTTAATGCCTCATTTATCAGTAAAATTAGGAACTGGATTAACTGCTGACTGTACTGATTTAAAAATCGAAAAAGACACCGGTTTGTTGTTACAGATTAGACCAGCTATTGGTGGAAATATAATGGCAACTATCAAAACACCAGAAAGAAAGCCTCAGATGGCTACTGTAAGACCAAAGTCCAGGAAGATGCTTCTTCGAGATGAAAACAAAAAAGGAAGGATTATTTCCATAGAGATTGATGACGCTCTTTTTGATCAAAAAGTAATACATATGGGATTTCAGAAAAATGAAAAAGAGGAGATAGATTTTTCAACAGCAGATATTATTGTATCTGGTGGTAGAGGATTAAAGAAAAAGGAAAACCTTGCTTTAATTCGTGAGTTAGCTAAACAGCTAGAAGCGGCTGTCGGTGCATCCCGGGAAGTAGTGGATAGGGGTTGGATTTCCTACCCTCATCAGGTAGGCTTAAGTGGTAAAACGGTAAATCCAAAAGCTTATTTTGCAATTGGGATTTCTGGGGCTATACAGCATCTTGCCGGAATAAAAACCTCGGAAACTATTATAGCCATAAATAATGATCCCCTAGCAGATATTTTTAAAATTGCTGATTTTGGTATTGTAGGCGACCTATTTGAAATTGTACCTTTATTAAAGAAGAAATTGGAAGAAAAAAGGAAAACAAATGAAATATAATCCGGTATCCCATTCTATTATAAAAAAACTAGAAGAAATTTGTGGGAAAAATTTTGTTTTTGTAGATAAAGAAAAATTAGAGCCTTATACTCATGATGAAACACCTGTTGATCAGTTTGCACATTTTCCTGAAGTTGTTATAATGCCAAGAAAAACTGAACAAATATCTAAAATTATGAAATTAGCTTATGAGAATAATATACCAGTTACACCTCGGGGAGCTGGTAGTGGTCTTTCTGGTGGCGCTATTCCAGTTCATGGAGGCATAGTTATTTCGTTAGAGAAAATGAATAGAATTTTAGAAATTGATACCCCAAATATGATGGCAACACTAGAACCGGGAGTAGTTACTAATGAAGTGAATGAAAAAGTAAAAGAGTTTGGTTTGTTCTTTGCTGGTTATCCCATGAGTGTGGAGACCTGCTTTATTGGTGGTAATGTAGCTGAAAATGCCGGGGGAGGTAGAGCAGTTAAATATGGTGTTACTGATCGATATATTATGGGATTGGAAGTGGTTTTGCCTGATGGTGCAATAGTAACATTAGGCGGCAAGAGGGTTAAAGATGTTACTGGCTATAATTTAAAACAACTTTTTATAGGATCAGAAGGCACTTTAGGAATTGTGACAAAAATAATTATTAAGTTATTACCGCTTCCGATATCAATTGTTGATCTGTTAATTTTGTATAAAGATCTAAATCAGGCTATCCAGAGTGTACCAAAAATCATGACTGAAACTAAAATCATTCCCACATCTATTGAATTTATGGATCAACTCTCAGTGCAGACCTCTTGTCAGTATTTGAATGAGCATCTACCCTATCAACAAGCTGGTGCAATGCTTTTAGTTGAGGTAGATGGAAATAATCGTCAAGAAGTAGAATTAGAAGCAGAAGCTATTGGCGAACTATGTCTAAACCAAGGAGCATTAGAAGTTTATGTAGCAGATAACTATACTACGCAAGAAAGAGTCTGGGCAGTAAGAAGAAATATCGCAGAAGCCTTTAAGGTCATTAGTCCTCAGCAAAGCATAGAGGATATTGTAGTTCCGATTTCTGTAATTGCTGAGGTTGTGGAAGAGATTCAAAGAATTGCCCAAAAATATAGTATTTTAATACCTTGCTATGGTCATGCTGGTGATGGCAATTTACATGCTACAATAGTTAAGAATCCTACTCAAACTTACCAAGAGTGGTTAGATATAGAAAATAATATTTTATTGGACCTGTATCATCTAGTTAAAGAAAAGGGCGGAACTATTAGTGGAGAACACGGTATTGGTCTAAAAAGAAAAGAATATTTAAATTTATTTTGTAGTGAAGAAGAAATTAAGTTGATGAAGAAAATAAAAAATGCTATTGATACTAAGAATATAATGAATCCAGGAAAGATCTTCTAAAATAAATTAATTAATTAATGAGAAAAATTAAAAAATATTTAAAATTCAATATTAGAGGAGAGAATGAGTACCTACAGTTGGCAAAAAATAAACATTGAGTATTTAAAGAATAATCTTACGGTAGAAGTCCCTACTACCTGTGATCTATTACAGATGAAACCAGTTCCGCCTCTTGAGAAGGTAGCAGAAGAAATTGACTATGCCTTCCAGAATCCTATCCAGAGCAAGAGAATTGAGGATATTGTCTCCTCCCACTCCAAACCTGCTGATGAACTTACTGTAGCTATTGTCGTCTCTGATAATACCCGTCCGATACCTTATAATTGTACCAATAGTGAAAATATCCTCTCTCCCATCCTCTCTCGTCTGGCAACAGCTGGTATTCAAAGACAGCATATCAAGATTATCATTGGCACCGGAACCCATACTCCTACTACTGATAGCTGGAAGAGGGAAGTCTTTGGAGACGAGATCTTTAATCACTATCAACTGCTAGACCATGATTGTTATAGTAGAGATCTGGTCTCTATAGGAGAGGTCAAAGGAATTCCGGTAAAGATTAACAGGGATTTTATCCAATCAGACCTACATATTGTAACTGGACTGGTAGAAGCCCACTTTATGGCTGGTGCCTCTGGAGGCCGAAAAGCTATCTGTCCCGGACTGGTTAATCTGGAGGCTACTCAGGTCTTTCATGGACCTGAGTTTATGGCTGATCCTAATGCCGATAATCTCATCTTTTCCCATAATCCCTGTCATGAGTTTGCCTTAGAAGTAGCACGGAGAACCAGAGTTGATTTCGCAGTAAATGTCTTGCTAAACGGAGACTTGCACATCTGTGGTATTACTACCGGGAATCTGGAGGAATCTCACCAGAAGGTAGTGAATCAGCTGCGTCTCTTCTCAGAACTTACCATAGATCATAAATACGATGTTGTCTTAACCCATGGAGGGAAAGGAGCCCTAAATCATTATCAAGCTATCAAAGGAGCTTGGGCTGCCCTACCAGCAGTGAAGAAGGGAGGATACATTATTCTGTTAGCCCATAACCAGGATAGGGAACCTATTGGCAGCCAACATTACAAAGATTTACTGAAGAAACTAAAAGAGGTGGGTGTGGGTAATTTCTCTTCTCTACTTTTAAGTTCCAAGTGGGACTTTACTCATGACCAGTGGGAAGTGCAGAAATGGGAACAGCTTTTTCTGCGAATAGGAGGAGAAGAACATCTCATCTATTGTACCGTCAACATCCCTCCCGAAATCCTGGTTACCCTACCAGTAGTAAGCGGGTATCAATTTATCAAGGAGTACCCTCCCGATATTACTACTATGCTTCAACAGGCTATTTACCACTGTGTATTAAAGAAAGAGAACACTTCTATGGCTTTTTTGAGAGAGGGACCTTATCTGGTTATTAAAATAAAATGAATCTCTAACTCTTTATCAGTTAATATAAAATTTATAAAGTGATAGTGTTAAATTTTAATAGGTGTTTTCTAGGATAACACTTGCCAGTGAGTCAACAAAAAAGTAGACTTACCTCAAGAAATAAAATAAAGAAAAAGAAGAAACATTCTTTTTCTAAATAGGAGGTAAATCTACCTTATGAAAGAATTAAAATTTACTATTACCCTACCATCTTTTGAGCTAACTATACCAGAAAGCAAACTCAATTCCAGTATCTAGAGCAATTTGTTTTTAATGTAGCCAAAATCATAGGCCAGTTTATCCTAATCGAAATACTAAATTACCTTGACAATAAATTAAGGGAAGAAAGACAAAGAAGCAAACTCACCAATTGTGGAAAGCACAATAAATACCTCTTGACCATGTTAGGTAATATGGTCTATCAGAAACATCTCTACCGAGATCAAGAAGGTCATTGTCATTACCGTTGTCTTTTGGATGAGGTCTTGGATCTCAAGTCCAATCAGCGTATGAGCACTCATTATCAGAAGATAACTGGCCTTTTTTCCTTATCTTGCTAGCAACCACCAATACTGTTGCGGGAACTCCGTCAGCTTTGAGGCTATCCGAAAACAGGTGCAGGTCAAGGATACTCAGATTCAAAAAGAAGAAGATGTCTTTGACCAAAACCTAACTGAAACCTTAAAATACACAATGCTAAATTCAAATAAATCAGACCAGGAGGCTCTCTATTTGGAATTAGACGGTACATCATCCACCTGCAAAAACAGAAGAAGAAAAAGACCAGCATCCCCAGAGAAAAGATAAACTAAATGAACTGATTACCTAATTTATTAATTGAATTATTTACAAAAGAATATAGGAGTATGCTATTAATTTCCATATTTATTGAGGTGAGGAAAAGTACCTACCAGTTGTTGACACAAACCACAAAGCCTTTTATTATTGAATATTAATAACGAAGAGGTTATTATGAAATAGTCAAATTATGGAAAAATGATAAATACAACAAAAACAAAATAAATCACTATTGCTAAATGGTAAATGTTAATTTAATCCTAAAGGTGGGATAGGATAATCAAATGAATATTAAGTAAAAGTATGAAAAGTATGTCAATACTTATAGTGTTAAGAAAATGGAAGATGTTGTAATTAGTCATGCTGAAGGAGTATTGGTATATGATATCGGTGGTAAAGAGTATATTGATTGCTTTGCTGGTATTGCAGTAAACAATGCTGGGCATAGAAATCCAAGAATTATTAAGGCTGTTAAGGAACAAATAGATAAATTAGTACATTGTTATACCTATTTGTATTATTCAGAACCACCTGCATTATTAGCGGAAAAATTAGTCCAAAATACTCCTGGCAGGTTCAATAAAACATTTTTTTCCAATAGTGGAACTGAAGCTATTGAAGGTGCGTTAGAATAGCTAAACAATTTACTGGAAAATATGAATTCATTGCCTTACAGTGTTCTTTTCATGGCAGAACAAATGCTACCTGATTTTCAAATTTTATTTATTGACGATGAAGTGCAGTCGAGATTTGGACGAACTGGTAAATTATTTGCTATTGAGCATTATAAAATAGAACCTGATATTATGACTATAGCCAAAGGCATTGCCAGAGGATTCCCTTTAAGTGCTTTTATCACCAGGGATGAGATTGCCAGTTCTTTTAGACCGGGGGATCACTTATCTACATTTGGAGGAAATCCGGTATCCTGTGTTGCGGCAATCGCTAACATCGAATTTTTATTAGATGAGAAAATTCCTGAGAAAACTTTAGAAAAAGGAAACTATTTTATTTAAAAATTAAGAGATGAACTTATGAAAAAATACAATCTCATCGGTGATGTGAGAGGCAAAGGCTTAATGATTGGTATTGAGTTGGTAAAGGATAAAGACAAATCACCGGCGGCAGAAGAGGCAATACAAATACGGTAATTGTGCAGAGAAAATAATTTACTGATAGGATTAGGTGGTATTTATAGAAATGTGCTCAGGATTCAGCCACCTCTGGTGATCACTGAAAAACAGCTAGATAAAGCTATGGAGATACTGGATGATGCATTTGCTGCACATTATTGCACTAAACACTAAACAAAGATGAATTAAAAGGAAGTGGAAGCCTGTTGTAGGAGGCTAGCTGAGGAATAAGTAGAAGAATATGGGAAATTTTTGAAGACATATCACAGTTCTATCTAAAGGAGAAATATTATTTTATAATGATAGGAGGAAAGACGATATTAAGAGTTGTAAATCTATGTAAGAATTTTGGTGGTTTACAAGCTTTAAAGAATATCGATATTAACATTCAAGAGAATACCATTCATGGTTTAATTGGACCAAACGGTGCAGGGAAATCTACTTTTTTTAATGTTGTTTCCGGATTATTTCCACCAACAGAAGGAAAAATATATTTTAATTCTG
>JAQUNC010000054.1 GCA_028717805.1 Atribacterota bacterium | reverse complement strand
TGACTTCCTCCTTGGTCATTTTCATTCTTTTTAAGTTTCTCCTCATTTCAGAATACCATAAACTAAATTTAAGTCCTAAGGTAATAGGTTCTGCATGGACTCCATGAGTACGACCAATCATAATGGTATTTTTATGTTTAAATGCTAATTCTTTCAACTTATCTATGACCTGAATTATATCTTTAATAAGAATAATGGAAGACTTCTTTAAAAGAATACCTAAAGAAGTGTCTAAAATATCTGAAGATGTTAATCCCTGATGAAAATATCTTGAATATTCACCTAAATTTTCACCAACACTGGTAGTAAAAGATAATACATCATGTTTTAAAAGCTTTTCCAATTCATTGATTCTATCAATAGAATAAGTGGCTCTTTTCTTGATTAAACTGAAGGTATTATCATCTAAAAGTCCTAAAACTTTTCGAGCTTCACAAACTGACAATTCAACCTTTAACCAGATATCATATTTATTCTTCTCATCCCACAATAATCTCATAGGCTCCATTGAATAACGTTTAATCAATTATTATACTCCTATTGATTAATATTTTAAAATAATTTATTACTTACATATTTAAAAAAATAGATGGTTATCTAAAGATAGTCTGTGTTCTTTTAGGTCCAACAGAAATAATTGAGATTGTAGATTCAGTAACCTGCTCAATTTTTCGAATATATTCTTTTGCTTTTTCAGGCAAGTTCTGATAATTGCTTATATTGCTAATATCCTTTTCCCAGCCATCTACTTCTTCATATACTGGTTTTATAAATGGAATTAATTCACTATTACCAGGGAAATAAAAATATGATTCATCTTTAATTTGGTATTCTCTGCATATCTTTATTTTTTTAAATGAGCTAAGAACATCTAATTTTGTTAAAACAATTTCCTTAATCCCATTTATTCTATTGGCATATTTAACCACTACTGCATCAAACCAACCACATCTTCTTGGACGCCCTGTTGTAGCACCATATTCATGTCCATACTCCCTTATTTTCTGTTCCAGAGAGCCTTTTAACTCTGTAGGAAAAGGGCCTTCGCCTACTCTGGTAGTATATGCTTTAGCAATACCTATAACTTTGTCAACATAAATTGGGCTAATGCCACAACCAATACAAGCATTACCAGCCACAGGATTAGATGAAGTTACATAGGGGTATGTACCATGATCTACATCCAGCATTGTTCCTTGTGCACCTTCAAAAATAATATTTTTATTTTTCTGTATTTGTTCATCAAGAAAAAGAGAGCCATCAATAACAAAAGGTTCCAATAGTTTACCGTATTGTATATATTTTTCTTTAATACTTTCTATTAATTTTTTAGAAAGTTTAATTCCAAAATATTTTAATAAATAATCACTTTTTTGTTTTAATATAAAATCTAATTTACCGGTCAGACTTTCTGAATGAATTAAATCACAAACCCTAAGTCCAGTGCGAGATAATTTATCTACATAGGCAGGTCCAATACCTCTTTTAGTGGTACCTATTTTGCGACTTTCCGTATTTTCTTCTATTGCTTCATCGATAATTTTATGATATGGCAAAATGATATGTGCTTTATAATCAATGAATAGTCTTTTTGCAATGTCTATATCATGTTGCTGCAAATTTTCAATTTCTTGAAACAAAACTTCTGGATCTAAAACAACACCGTTACCAATTAAACAGATTTTATCTTCATGCAAAATGCCTGATGGTAAAAGGTGAAAAATAAATATATCTTTATCTAGTACTACAGTATGTCCGGCATTACTTCCACCTTGATAACGTGCTATGATATCATAATTTTCAGATAATAAATCAGTAATCTTTCCTTTTCCCTCATCTCCCCATTGTGTTCCAACTATAATCAATGTTGACATGATTTTAGTTACCTTTCTTAAAAAATATTTTTTTAATCTTAACCAAATAAGCAGAAATATAATAAGTAAATGGTTAAAAGTTATATTATGAAAAATATTATTTTTCCAATATTCATCATATAAAATCTATATTATATATAATAATATAAAAATACACTTTATTTATTCCCATTCAATGGTAGCAGGAGGTTTTGAGCTAATATCAAAAAGAACTCGATTAATACCATGGACTTGATTGATAATTTTATTAGAAATTTTTGCTAATAGGTCATAAGGTATTTTAGCCCAATCAGCAGTCATCCCGTCATTACTGGTGACAATTCTTAAGACTACTGCATACTCATAGGTTCTTAAATCACCCATAACTCCAACTGATTTTACAGGAAGCAGTATTCCAAAGTATTGCCACAGCTTTTTATGCCATCCTTCTTTATGTATTTCTTTTCTTATAATATCATCTGCTTCCCTTAAAATAGATAATTTCTCATAATTAACTTCCCCAATTACTCTTATTGCCAGACCAGGACCAGGAAAGGGTTGTCTCCAGATTATTTTTTCTGGTATTCCTAAACTTTTCCCAATTCTTCGAACCTCGTCTTTAAACAAATTTCTTAATGGTTCTAAAAGTTTTAAATCCATTTTTTCTGGTAAACCACCAACATTGTGATGCGATTTTATCTTTACTGATGGACCTAAGACAGGCGAACTTTCAATTACATCAGGGTAGAGTGTTCCCTGTAAAAGATGGGTTACTTTCCCTATTCTTTTAGCTTTTTCCTCAAATATTTTTATAAAAAGATTCCCGATAGTTCTTCTTTTCTCTTCGGGATCCACAATTCCATTTAAAGATTTAATAAAACTTTGAGCATAATCATAGATATGCAAATTGATTTTAATATTCTCTTTAAAAACCTGTTTAATTTCTTCTTCTTCATTTTTTCTCATCAGACCAGTATTTATAAATATACAATGCAGCTGGTTTCCAATAGCTTTACAAGTTAACAGTGCAGCAACAAGGGAGTCAATTCCTCCACTTACGCCTGCCACAACATTACCATCTCCAACCTCTTGCTTTATATTATGAATAGTATCTTCAATAAAAACATTATTAGTCCATTCGGGTGAACAATGACATATACGTCGTGTAAAGTTATATAAGATATCCTTACCATATTCAGTATGAGTTACTTCTGGATGAAATTGAACACCATATAATTTCTTATCCTCATCATGTAAAGCAGCAATATTGTTTGCCTGGCTGATTGCACTAATTTTAAATTCGGAAGGGACTGTTTTAATTATATCGTTATGACTCATCCAGGTATTTATTTTTTCTGGTAAGTTGTAAAATATACTACTTTCCCCTTTTGATAAAATACAAATAAGAGTATTTCCATATTCAGAATTTTTAGATTTGGTAACTTTGCCTCCCATCATCTTCACTAAAAGTTGCATTCCATAGCAAATTCCTAATATAGGTACATTTAAAGAAAATATTTTTTGTTCAATAACAGGAGCCTTTTTATTTACAACACTATCAGGTCCTCCTGATAAAATAATACCTTTCGGATTATTCTTTTTTAATTCTAAAAAATCAATATTATAAGGGAAGATTTCAGAATAAATATTTAATTCTCTTATCCTTCTGGCAATTAACTGGGTGTATTGTGAACCAAAATCCAAAATAGCAATCCAATTATTAGTATATTTTTTTCTAAATAGCATCTTTCATAACTCTTTCTTTAAAAATAATACATATAATTTGTAATCAACATATTTATATTATATAATTTATTCAAATTATAATATCAAAACATTTTAAATTATAGCATAGATAACTATTTTCAGGTATAACAATTATAAATTTATTTTTATTTTAACTAGATCCTGTTTCAGAATATGTAAAAAGCAAAAATATTTTTATTTATTTTAATTAACATTCCTTGTTTCTTGACTATTTTCTTGACTATTTGTTTTAACTAAAATATTATAATATATATTAAATATATTCTGGATGAAAATTTCGGGAGAGGTTTTTTCGTTATGAAAAAACGCCGAAGGTGCAAGATGAATAATCATCTAAACTCTCAGGCAAAAGGACCGAAATTGGACAGAGCTCTGGAAAGATATTTATATCACCGAAGGGGAAATTTCCTAACTAATTTTATTTTTTGTAATTTGTACACCAGGATTTCTTCTATGATATTATTATTTGAGGAAAAATCTCTCAGGTCCCAAGACAGAGTCTTATAAAAGAAATATAAGATCCTGTCTTTTTTATTTTTACTATAATTTATAAATTATAGATAATGTTAAAAAAAGACTACTAAACAATATACTATATTAGGTTTGTTTCTAATACTTCTAAATATAAAGAGTATATAAAAAAACCATAAGGAGGATTATATGTTCTCAGATCTAGAAATTGCTCAAAAGACAAAACTACTTCACATAATTGAAATTGCAGACTCAATCGGAATAAAAGAAGAAGAATTGGAGCTATATGGAAAATACAAGGCTAAAGTAAAAGCTAATATTCTAGAAAGAATTACAGATCGCCCTCAAGCAAAATATATTGTAGTAACTGCTATTACTCCCACTCCCTTAGGTGAAGGCAAAACTGTTACCTCTATAGGTCTGGGTCAGGGATTGGCAAAACTGGGCAAGAAAGTAATCAATACCTTAAGGGAACCATCAATGGGCCCGGTCTTTGGTATCAAAGGTGGTGCTGCCGGTGGAGGATATTCACAAGTAGTACCAATGGAAGATTTAAATTTACATTTTACTGGTGATATTCATGCCGTAGGTGCAGCAAACAATTTATTATGTGCCATGCTGGATACTCATTTGCAAAAAGGTAACAAAATGAACATAGATATCCACAGTATTGGCATTAACCGTGTAGTTGATATTTCAGATCGTGCCCTAAGAAACATTGTTATAGGATTGCGAGGCAAAGAAAATGGCATCCCTAGAGAAACAGGTTTTGACATTACAGTTGCTTCCGAAGTCATGGCTATTCTGGCTATGGCTACTAATATATTTGATTTACGTGAAAGATTAAGCAAAATGACAGTTGCCTATACTAAAGAAGGTCAACCGGTTACTGCAGAAGATTTAAAAGCGGCTGGAGCAATGACTGTTCTTCTGAAAGACGCTCTTAATCCTAATCTTATCCAAACACTGGAACATGGTCCCTGCTTTATGCATTGTGGCCCCTTTGCCAATATTGCCCATGGCAATAATTCAGTTCTGGCAGATTTAATTGCTACCAAATTAGCTGATTATGTAGTTACAGAATCAGGGTTTGGTTCTGATATGGGTTTTGAAAAAATGTGTAACATTAAATGTCGAACCAGTAATTTAAAGGTTGATTGTGCCGTTATCGTATGTACTATAAGGGCTTTAAAAATGCATGGAGGAATTATAAAGGTTGTTGCTGGGAAGCCCTTGGATATGGAAAAACTTGCTCAAGAAAATTTACCTGCAGTGGAAAAAGGGTGTAAAAATCTGGAGAAACATATCGAAAATGTATTGTTACACGGTATTAATCCAGTTGTAGTAATTAATAGCTTCCCTACTGATACCCGTGAAGAAATAGAATTAATTAAAGAAAAGGGTCTTAAAGCTGGGGCTTCTGCTGTAGTTACCCATGAAGGTTGGGCAAAAGGTGGTGCTGGATGTATTGAATTGGCAGAGGCAGTGGTAGAGGCCACAGAAAAAGAAAATGGTTTTCATCACCTTTATCCTTTAGAAGCAACTATTAAGGAGAAGATTGAGATTATTGCCACGAAAATATATGGTGCTGAAGGAGTAACTTATCTGGATCAAGCAGAAAAGAATATTAAACTATTTGAATCTGTGGGCTTTGGTAATCTACCTATCTGTATGGCTAAAACACACCTTTCTCTTTCTCATGACCCATCAATCAAAGGTAGACCTAGAAATTATAAAATACCAATCAGAGATATAAGAGCTTCAGTAGGAGCTGGCTTCTTATACCCATTGTTAGGCACAATGATGACTATGCCAGGTTTACCGTCAATTCCCGCTGCAACTAAGGTTGATATTGATAAAGAAGGTAATACTGTTGGATTATTTTAAATAAAAATAAAAATATTGGAGGTAAAATAAATGTCTATTAAAGTTCTGGAAGGATTATACTACAGCAAAAGCGACGAATGGATTAAAGTAGAAAATGATGTTGGAACAATAGGTATTACTGATTATGCACAGGACCAATTAGGCGATATAGTTTTTGTGGAAGAAATAGAAAAAGGGAAACAGCTTAACAAAGGAGATGTAATCACTACTGTAGAATCGGTTAAGGCAGTTTCAGAAGTTTACTCACCAATAAGTGGCGAGGTCATTGAAGTAAATCAAACTATAATTGATGAGCCATCCCAGATTAATAAGGATCCTTTTGGGGAAGGTTGGTTTGCTAAGATAAAGATGAGTAAACCCGACGAAACAAAGGAACTCATGAGTGCTTCTGATTATAGCGAATATCGAAAAGAATAAAAAAATATTAAAGAGGTGAATTTAAATGAGATATATTCCCTCAACTGAAGAACAACAAAGGGAAATGTTGAAAGAAATTGGCGTATCTTCTTTTGAAGAATTAATTACCAGTATACCTGAAAAAGTGAGATTAAAAAGAAAATTAAATCTTCCCCCTGCCCTTGCTGAAAATGAACTTGAAGAAAAAATCGCTCGCATTGCGCAAAAAAATGCTGATTTTTATAAAATGAAACCACTCTTGGGAGCAGGTGCTTACCGTCATTTTATTCCAGAAGCAGAAAAGGCTCTTTTGCAGAGGGAAGAATTCTGGACCTGTTATACTCCTTATCAGCCTGAGTTGAGTCAGGGAACCTTGCAGGCCATATTTGAATTCCAGAGTCACATTTCTCGCTTAACTAAAATGGAAGTAGTTGTTCCTTCAATTTTTGACGGAGCTTCTGCCACTGCTGAAGCAGCATTAATGTCCATAAGACTAACACATAAAAATAAAATATTAGTATCATCATTGCTTCACCCTCACTATCGGGAAGTAGTAAGAACCTATCTGGAACCACATAATATTCAAATTGTAGAATTACCATCTCAAAATGGTAGGACTGAAATTGATATGATTAAACATTTTTTAGATGATAGTACAGCTGCAATAATAATTCAAAGTCCTAACTTCTTGGGTGGAATTGAACATATTCAGGAAATTACGGAAATGATCCATCAGAACAAAGGCCTGCTTATTCAGGTCATAGCGGAAGCCATGTCATTAGGTATTTTGAAATCTCCTGGAAATATGAATGTGGATATTGTTGCTGGTAGTACTCAATCTTTTGGCTTGGATTTGAATTTTGGTGGTCCATATAATGCCTTTTTAGCTACAAAAAAAGAATTTATCAGACAGTTACCTGGAAGAATTGTAGGGGAAACAAAAGATAAAGATGGTAAAAGGTGTTTTGTTATGACTTTTAGAGCACGCGAACAGGATATCAGGAGAGAAAAAGCAACTTCTAATATGTGTACAAACCACAATCTAAATGTAATTGCTACCGATATATATCTTTCACTTTTAGGTACAGAAGGTTTATATCAATATTCACTAATCAATTTTAAAAAGTCACATTATTTAGAGCAACAATTACTAAAATCTGGAAAATTTACCAATCCCTTTGCTTATACTTATTACAATGAATTTTTAATTAATTATCAAGGAGATATTGAAAGCTTACAAAAAAGATTGATCGAAAAGAACTTCATACCACCGCTTTCAATTTGGCAATTTTATCCTGAAGAAAAATTTAAGCAGAGCCTACTTTTTGCTGTGACAGAAATATTTTCCAGGGATGAATTGAATAAAATTACTGATCTTTTATCTCGATAAGGAGGTTCAAAATGAAACTAATTTTTGAAAAAAGTGTTCCAGGTAGAAATGGTTTTTCTCTAACTAAAGATTTATTCGATGACGTTAAGTTAGAAAAACATATATATGCAGAATATCTTGAGAAAGAAAAAAAACAATTAACAGAAGTTTCTGAAGTAGATGTTATCAGACATTTTACACAGCTTTCAAAATATAACTATGGAGTAGATGATGGATTATATCCTCTGGGTTCCTGTACTATGAAATATAATCCGCGAATTAATGAAAAGATGTCCAATCTAAATAACTTTATTTATGCTCATCCACTCTCCTCCCCAGATTTGATTCAAGGTAGCTTGGAAATAATTTATAGACTTAATGAATTGTTATGCGAAATAACAGGAATGGATCAATATACTATGGCTCCAGCTTCTGGCGCTCATGGTGAACTAACTGGAATATTAATAATGAGAAAATATTTTCTTGATCTGGGAGAAAAGAGAAATAAAATGTTAATTCCGGACTCAGCTCACGGCACTAATCCTGCTTCTGCGGCTATGGGTGGATTTGAAGTTGTGGAAATCAAATCAAATGAAAACGGAACAGTTGATTTAGAGTCCTTGTCTAAAGCCATGGATGAACAAACTGTAGGATTAATGTTGACTAATCCCAATACAGTTGGATTATACGATGAAGGTATCGAAGATATTGAAAAGATTATTCACAGTAAAGGTGGTTTGCTTTATTATGATGGAGCCAATCTTAATGCTTCTCTGGGTATTATTCGTCCAGGAGATGCAGGATTTGATGTAGTACACCTTAATCTGCATAAGACATTTTCCACTCCTCATGGAGGTGGGGGACCAGGTGCCGGTGTAATTGGAGTAAAGAACAAACTAATTCCTTATTTACCAACTCCCCTAATAGCTTTGAATGATGAATCAGGAAAATATTATTTTAATGATGTTGGTGAAAAAAGCATAGGTATGATTCGCAGTTTTTGGGGTAATTTTTCAGTTTTAGTAAAATCCTTTGCCTGGATACTTTCTCTGGGATCAGAAGATTTATTCCAATGTTCCAAAGCGAGTATTATCAATGCAAACTATGTTTTAACAAAACTTAAAAAATATTACAAACCAGCTTATGATAGATATTGTGGGCATGAGTGCACTTTAACCGGGCGGGAATATAAAAAATATGGTATCAAGACTTTACATATTGCGAAAAGACTAATGGATTATGGTTTCCATCCACCAACTATCTATTTTCCTCACTTTGAACCATATGCCGAAGAAACAATCATGATTGAACCACCTGAATCAGAAGGGAAAGAAGTATTGGATAATTTTATAGAGGTCATGATAAAAATTGCCCAAGAAGCTGAAGATAATCCCGATATAATAAAATCTGCTCCACACATAACACCTATCAACCAAACTGACGATGCCTTAGCCGTTAAAAGACCGATTTTGACTTTTGATGACGAGTTAAAACTAAAAAGTGAGCTAAACTATAAAGAGAAAGATATTAATTTTTAGTCAAAAATATTCTGGAGGTATATATTAAGATGAATGAAAATAATTTGTTAAAAACCCCATTGCACGAGGAACACCTTCGTCTAAATGCGCGGATGATTCCTTTTGACGGATTTGATATGCCGGTGCAATATACTAGTATCATCGAAGAACATATGGCTGTTAGAGAAAAGGTTGGTATTTTTGATGTATCTCATATGGGTGAAATAGAGATAAAAGGAGCAGACGCCGTGCCCTTCGTAGATTATATGGTAACTAATCAAATATCCGATATGAAGGACTATTCAATCAGATATTCACCTATGTGTCATCAGCATGGTGGCCAGGTAGATGACCTTTTTATTTATAAAATCAGTAACCGCTTTATCCTTCTAGTAGTCAATGCATCACCTAATTATTCCGAAAAGGATGAACAATGGATCAAAACCTATAGTAAAAGTTTTGATGTAGAAATACAAAATAAAAGTAGAAAATACGGTGAAGTAGCTATCCAGGGACCGCTAGCTGAAAAAATGTTAAATCCATTCTTTAAAGGCGAGGCTTCCTTAGCAGAGTTAGGTAGATTTAAATTTACTTATGGTAATCTTTTTGGAAAGGATGTTTTAATATCACGTACCGGCTATACCGGAGAAGATGGATTTGAAATATATACACCAAATAGTGATGATATAATTGATATCTGGAATAACTCCCTACTAGAAGGGGAAAAACATGGTTTAAAACCCTGTGGTTTGGGAGCTAGAGATACTACTAGATTTGAAGTTTGTTACTGGTTATATGGTAATGATATTGATGAAAGTGTAAATCCCCTAGAAAGTGGACAAGGCTGGACTGTTAAATTTAATAAGAAAGATTTTATCGGTAAAGAAGCTTTGCTTAAAATTCAACAAGAAGGAATTAAACGAAAATTAATCGGTCTTTCTGTACCTCAGGGAGGTATACCACGTCATGGGATGGAAGTGAGGCATAATAATAAAAAAATAGGATACATTACTTCAGGCAATTATTGCCCTTCTTTAAAGAAGGTTTTTGCCATGGCTATTTTGGATCTTCCTTTTACTCAAAAAGGTAATAAAGTAAAGGTCTTAATTAGAGATAAAGAAATGCTAGCAGAAGTAGTTGATATGCCCTTCCTGGCTCCATTTAATAAAAGATAATATAGATCATTAATCAAAAAAGACAGATAAATATAAAGAGTATAAAGTAAAGAAGGAGGTGATTTGAACAAATAAAATATATTTCTATGTTTAGTTGGGGGGTGGTATAAAATATTTAAATAATTGTTAAAATTAATCTTTCCTTTTTATTTCTTACATGTAAGATGTTTATAAAATTAACTATTTTTTTTAATCATTATCCATACTAAAAAATTTGATTAAAATTTTAATAATTTTATAAAAATAAAAAAGGAGGCTTTTTTAACATGACAGCAATACTGGAATTGTTAGATAAAATTAATGCCTTTGCCTGGGGACCACCTATGATGACTTTA
>JAQUNC010000053.1 GCA_028717805.1 Atribacterota bacterium | reverse complement strand
AAAATGGCATACTTGCTACCGGACTGAATTTCCCTGTGGTTCCCCGTGGAGATGAGGAGATTCGTTTTCAGGTGAATGCCGATCATACCCCTTACGATATTGATACGGTACTGGAAGTGTTAAGAAGATGGAAAAACTATTCTAAAAAATAACAGATACGCTAGCTAAAATAACTAAAAATTAGAAAAATTTGCCTTTCATCATCTGATTTGTTAATATTATATATATAACTACAAAATCTAGGATGCAAAAAATTAGTACCTCTTTTTTAGTGATAATAAATGAATATATTACCCCTTGTTCATTTTTTTACTTTTTTAGCTTATTTTTGTTTGCTCCTATTTCTGCTATGGAAAGAGGCGAAATCGTTACTAAACAGGGTTTGCGCTGCCTTTATTGGTTGTTTTACTCTCTGGAGTTTTGCCTTGATTTTTTTCTTTCAACCAAATACCACTCAAGGAACAGCTATACTATTAGATAACATTGGTTCCATTGGTTGGATTAGTTTTGCCAGTTTCTATTTATGGTTTACCCTTATTTTCACAGAACAGAAAAGGGTGTTAAAAAACCAATTTATTTATCTTCTTCTTTTTCTTACCCCATTATTTTTTATCTATATGAAGTGGGCTGGATATATAGTTTCTGATTACATTTTAGAAAGTTGGGGCTGGGCAGGTATTTGGTCAAGTTCCATTTGGTCTTATTTATTCTTTTCTTATTATCTAATTTATGTAATTATAGCAATCATTTTGAACTATAATTATGGGAAAAAGACCAAGATACAACTGAAACAAAAACAAGCTCAAATTATCTTTTACACCTCTTTAATATCCTTGATTGTCAGCACTGTTGTTGAAGTATTACTTCCCTCGTTAGATATCGTTAAGTTACCATCTTCAGCTAATATTATTAATTTAATTCTGGTTGGCGGTATAATTTATGTCATAGCTGAATACAGTTTTATGATCGTAACTCCATACACAGCTGCCACACAAATAATCTCTACAATGGCTGATTCTTTACTACTTTTGGATAGAGATGGCAATATAAATATAGTAAATCAGGCACTAGTGGATTTATCAGGTTACCAGAAGAAAGAACTATCTGGAAAATCTATTAAGCTATTATTTGATAAAAGTGATTTACCAAAAATCTTGCCTGACAGTCCTGCTCAGAAGAAAACCAATAAAAATATAGAGCTAAATTTCAAGATTAAAAATGGTGAGC
Source organism: Atribacterota bacterium (assembly GCA_028717805.1). NCBI lineage: Bacteria > Pseudomonadati > Atribacterota > Atribacterota bacterium. Next base: position 10,098 of record JAQUNC010000053.1, on the reverse strand, counting down.
AAATCCCTGTTCTTTTATCCAGTTCACCTGTCATTGATGATGGAGGAGAAATAGCTGGAATTGTTTGCGTACTTAAGGAAATTACTGAACTAAAAAAGGCGAAAGAAGTATTACAAAAAAGTCAGGAAGAAGCCATCAGTTTATTTCAAGATAGTCCCTTACCAGGAATATACCATGATGAGAATGGTGTTATCTTGAATATTAATAAGAAGTTTACCGAACTATTCGGATATACTTTAGAGGAATTGAAAGGGAGAAACATTAATGACGGAATGATTTTCCCTGAAGGAAACATGATTCTAGAAAGTGAAAAGCTAACCCGGAATTCTTTAGCTGGTAAGGATATTAAAATTGAAACTGTTCGCAAGAAGAAAGACGGAACTCTGATACCTGTTATTATTACAGTTTCGGCAGTTATAACAAGAGGTGAAAAAAAAGCAATTGTTGCTTTTTATCAGGATATAAGCAAACAGAAAGAATATTTAGATAGAATAGAGGAAAGTGAGAGAAAATTTCGCACCCTTTTTCAGAATATGCCTGCTGCCTATTATCAAACCGACCAGGATGGTAATATTCTGATGATGAATCCCACTGGAATTAAACTTTTAGGATCTCAATCTTTAGATGAGGTTTTGGGGAAACAAATAGCCCGAGATTTCTACTACAAGCCTGCAGATAGATTAAAATTTTTAGAAGTACTAAAGAATAATAATGGCAGCATTAAAGATTATGAAGTTATTTTGAAAAATAAGGAAGGACAACCCATAATCGTTTCCACCAATAGTCAGTATTATTACCATGAGTCTGGAGAGATTGCAGGTGTGGAAGGTGTCTTTATAGATATAACAGAACGAAAAAAATCAGAAGAAGCTTTACGGAAAAGCCAGCGAGAATTTGCCAGTCTCTTTCAAAATAGCTCTGAAGCCTTGGCTTATATGGATGAAAATGGCTTTATTATTAATATAAATCCCCGTTTTACTGAGCTTTTTGGTTATACTCTGGAAGAAATTAAAGGAAAACATATTGATAGCGGAATTATTCACCTTCCTGACATGATTAAGGAGGGAGAAAAATTAATGAGAAAAGCCTTAGCTAAGGGATATAGAGGTTATGAGGCAGTAAGGAAGAAAAAAGATGGGACTTTATTCCCGGTATCCATATCTGGTTCAGCTATTGCTGTTGATGGAGGAATAAAAGGTTCATTAGGGAGCTATACAGACATATCTGAGCGCAAACGTAATGAATTGATTCAACAGGTTTTGTATAATATTTCTAATGCGGCGAATTCTACTATTTCTCTTAGTTCTCTTTATGATATTATTCATAAACAATTAAGTAAACTTATCGATACCACTAATTTTTATATAGCTCTCTTGGACAGGGAGAAGGAAGAAATCTATTTCCCTTACAGTGTTGATGAACTTCAACATATTCATCACCCCCGATCCGTTGATCATAATTCTCTTATTGCTCATATCTTTCATACTGGAGAGCCAGTTCTGGTAAATAAAAAGATTATCAATGAGAATCAAGTATTTAAAAAATATAAACAGTGGTTTGGCCAACTGCGCCAGGTTTGGCTTGGTGTGCCTCTGAAGATAAAGGAAGAGCCTATCGGTGCCCTTGTCGTTCAAAGTTATAAAAATCCAGAACAGTATTCTCACCAAGATATAAAGATATTAGAGATAATTTCTTCTCAAATATCAATCGCTATCAAGAGAATACGGGATGAAGAAGCTTTACGGAAAAGCCAGCAAGAATTTGCCAGTCTCTTTCAAAGCCATTCAGAGGCATTGCTTTATGCTGATGATCAGGGGACTATTTTAGATCTTAATAAACGTTTTACTGAACTGTTTGGTTATACTCTCAAAGAAATCCAAGGAAAAAATATAAATTGTGGGATAATTCATCCACCCGATAAAGTAAATGAGGGAGAAGAACTTGATAAGAGGGCGCTTTCTCAAGGTTATATTAAATTTGAAACAATCAGGAAAAAGAAAGATGGTACCCTATTTCCAGTTACGATATCCGGTTCGCCGGTCTTTATAGATGGAAAAGCTGCGGGAATTATTGGTACCTATATAGACATTACAGAAAGAAAAAAACTAGAAGAACAGTTAAAGAAAATGGCTCGAACTGATACTCTAACCAATTGTTTTAACCGTAGATATGGCCTTGAGTTGCTAGCAAGACAGATGAAGCTATCTCTACGTAATAAGTCTCCTCTCTTGATTGCCTTTTTGGATATTGACAATTTCAAGAATATTAATGATCGTTTTGGTCATCTGGAAGGAGATAGAGTATTAAAAGAAGTCAGTAGTTTATTCAGATCAAGCTTAAGAGAAATTGATATTATCTGCCGTATAGGTGGAGATGAGTTCCTGCTGGCTTTTCCAGATACCTCTCTTCAGGAAGCTTCTCTAATAAAAAGTAGATTGGAAACAAAATTGCTTTTCCTAAATCGTAACATAACCAAAGACTATCAAATTCAGTTTAGCATAGGCTTTGTTGAATATTTATCCATAAAACCAAAGTCAGTAGATGAATTAATTACCATTGCTGATCAACAGATGTATGAAGACAAGAAAAGAAAGAACTTGTAATATTTTTTTTGCTCAGGAGGGGAATTTATAGTGGCAATATAAAAATTTTTGCTTAGATTTTTGTCTAAAAATGCTTCATTTAGGGAATAAAAATAATAGAAAGATTTAAAATTAAATAATAAATAGAATTCAAAAAAGATTAAACTGATAAAGGCAAACTATCCGAAAGGTTAGGGCGCAAAGTAATGGGCCTAAGGTGGATTAAATATTTTTCCATTAAGGCAGCCAGACTACCAGTTTATTTTTATTTAACCACAAAAACCATCTCTTAGAAGTTGGTGTTGGTTGCTTAAAATAATATTAGTTTGAGGTAATCATAATGGAAAATAGGGTAGGTAAGGAAAAAGAACAGTCATTATCCCATAACGAACTTATCATTAAGTATCAATATTTAGTTACTAAGATTGCCAAACAGTTTAAGGATATTCCAGATTCCCGGGAGAATTTAGAAGAGGTGGGCTATTTAGGTCTATTAAATGCAGTCCATCTCTATGATAAGGTATTACATAAAGTAGACTTTAAAACATATGCCCAGATTCTTATTACTGAAGAGATGCATCAATATCTCTTAAATCATAATCATCGGATAAATTGTCCGGATTGGCTTATAGAACTCAATAAGCAAGTCAATGATTTTGTGATTCAGTATCGAGAGAAGTTTCAGCGCTTCCCTCAGATTTCTGATATTTCTTCTCACTTTAATATCACTGATAGCGGTTTACAGGAGGTGTTAAAAGCTCGTGATTCCCTGAGAGAAACTTACCTTTCCTTGTATCAGGAATCCAAGTCTGAACTTGACTTTCTGAAACCAGATTTAAGCAAGGTCAAGAGTCAGAATTACCAGTCCTTTAAATTACCAATAGAAGATTTAATTATCTTGAGACGTTCTTTTAAAAAAATAAGAGAGATTAAAGAAGGAATTATCTATTATCTTTTTATACTGGATTTGAATCAGACTAAGTTAGCCCGGATGCTGGGGATTTCTTCAGAAAAGGGAAAGCAAATAAAAGAAGAACTACTTCAAAATTTACCATAATAAATAATTAAATAAATATAATTTGTTTAGCTATAGAGATAGGAATACACAAGCATATAAAAAGTTACATCCTTTTAGAGATTTCTACCATCACTTACGATGCTGATGTATTTTTATTTTTTTATAATGGTATTCTGATAGACTAAGCTATATGTTCTATATATTTATTTTAAAGAGATTAACCATATGTCTGTAAAGTGTCTGTAAAGATAAAATTATAAAGATTTAGAGCAGGAAGAAGTAGAAATCTTCCTCCCTTATTACTAAGTTTTTTCATGCTGGCCTTTTTGATAATAGATAAGAAACTGTTTAGTTTTTCTCAGATTATTTCGGTTTCCTCTATCATATTAATTAATGGCGGGTAATTACAAACTAATTAATAGTATTCCTAACAACAGTTTTAATTACTAATGTTTTTTTATAAGCAGTGAGGTTGATATCGCTGAAATGGATAAAATACGAAATAGAGAGAAAGATTTTTTCAATAACCTTATTGATGAAATGCCGGTGTTTTTTGTAGCAATTAATAAAGACGGAACAACTCGTTATGTGAATAAAAAGATGCTTAATTCCTTGGGATACCAGGAACAAGATGTTTTTCAACAGGATTATTTAAAACAGTTCGTTCCCCCCAGGCAACATGATATGTTACAAAATATATTTTTAAGTTTACAAAAACAGGGCAAACCCACCTATAATAACAATCTAATTCTTACTAAAGAAGGTAAAGAGTTATGGGTAAGATGGTATGGGCATCCTATTTATAATGATTCTGGTGATTTTCAATACCTTATAGGCATTGGCATTGATGTAACTGCCGAAAGAAAATCAGAATCTGAATTAAATAAACAACTAAAAATTAATCAGTTATTGCTTAAAACTAGCCCTGTAGGCATTGCCTTTATAGATAAATTTGGCAAAATTACCTATGCTAATGAACAAGCAGAGAAGATATTAAGATTAAATGTCGGGAAGGTAAAAGAGGGAAAATATAATGATCCATTATGGAAAATTACTGATCTGGAAGGTAAGCCTCTTCCGGAGGAAAAACTGCCTTTTTATCTGGTCAAGAAATACCTGCAACCATTTTATGGTATTGAACTTGCCATAAAATGGTCTGATGGCAAGAGAATATTTCTTTCCGTAAATGCTACACCAATTCTTGATGAAAAGGATATATTTCAGGGTGCAGTCTGTTCTCTTTCTGATATTACCGAACAGAAAATTAAGGAGAAAGAAAGAGAACAGTTATATTTTTTAGAAAGAGAACATAGTAATCTCATTGCCATGGAAAATGAGATGACTTATAATTTGATTTCGGGAAAGAATTTCTCCTCTAAATTAAAGCAAGTCTTAGGATTTATTTCCCGGTTGTTACCCCATGATGGTTCTGACATCTCCATATTAGAAAATAATCAATTGGAGGTAATTGCCATACATGGCTATAGAGGATTAAATTTTCAGAATATTGTTAAAAATCTGAGAATAGATGTAGATGATTATGATATTGAAAGAGAAGCTATACAAAGCAAAAAGCCGGTTATAGTTTCAGATACTTCGATAGATTCCCGCTGGGTGATGATTACCGGTTTGGAATGGATTCGTTCTGCAATTAAGATACCTTTTATTTTTGAGGGGGAAGTGCTTGGTACCTTAGGTATTGTTAGCGAAAAAACCAATGCCTTCAATCAAGAAAGCATAAAGCATATTGAGAGTTTCATTCATGGCTTATCAATTGCCATTCATAACTATCTAAGTTATAAACAGCTACACAAAACAAGAAATGAAATTATTTTTACTATTACTAAATTAGTGGAAATTAGAGATCCATATACTTTTGGTCATCAAGAAGGAGTAGCTAATCTTGCTACTGCCATAGCCAAAGAAATGGGTATGAAGGAAGAGGCTATTGAAATGATAAGGATTGCCTCCTTAGTGCATGATATTGGGAAAGTTACTATTCCTTCAGAAATACTAAACAAGCCTGGAAAGTTAAGTGAAATGGAATATAATCTGGTTAAGGATCATTCTAAATCAGGATACGAGATATTAAAAGACATTTCCTTTACTTATCCTATTGCCGAGATTGTTTATCAACATCATGAAAAAATCAATGGCACTGGCTATCCGCGTGGTTTAAAAGGAGATCAGATTATGCTGGAAGCTCGAATTATTGCTGTTGCCGATATATATGAAGCCATGTCTTCCCATCGCCCCTATCGACCCGCTCTGGGCTTTGAAGCGGCAGAGGAGGAATTAAAAAATAATAAAGGTATTCTTTATGATCCTCAGGTGGTTGATGCCTGTCTGAAGGTAGGGCAAAAAACTCTAACTAGGCTCTCTTTATCCTAATGATTAGTTAATAACGTTTTCCTGCTTAAAAAATAGAGAAGATTGAATTTACAAATTTTTCTCATGATGATTGTGATAAAATAAGGAAGGTAAACTTGTTATTAGCATTCCAAGAAAAGAATTATTCATGGCAGGGAAGTAATATACTTTTTAGGCAACCATGTTATATTGTTATATTAGACACTTCTCTAGGCAATTGCATTTTATATGATTTTATAATAGTCATCCAAAGTCAGTGTGTTTAGAGCAGACTAACAAGCATAAATACCTTCTATAGAAGATATGTGTAAAGTAATCTTAGTTATTGGAAAATAAAAAATTATGGAAAACGGAAAAAGGAAACACAAGATGAAACTTGGAAAAAAGAAGAAAAGAGTTTCCCTCCTGATTAACAGTAGAACAAAACATAATCACAAAAACAATAAGCAATCTGATAAGACTATTACTCCGGGAACAATAATAGGGCAACAAAAAAAATTGGAAGAGTTTTTCCTACAGGGGCGTCAAGAATATCTCAATCTGTTTAAAACATGTCCGGTAGCACTTGTTTACACCAATATTGATGGGATTATCCTATATGTGAACCATTATTTTGAAGAACTTACCGGATTTTCAGAAGATGAGATAAAAGGCAATACCCTGATCTATTGTTTAAAACCAGAGGAACATTCTTTTTTTGAAGACCATAATCAAACCTCTTTTGAAACAATTATTCGCACCAAAAATAATTCCCGAATTGAGGTAATGGTTAAAAGAACCTGGAATCAAATAGATAACCGAATTGCCGGTATGATTTTTTCTTTTCAGGATATCTCGTTTCTGAAAAAAGAGAGAAAATTAAAGCAAACATTATACCGAATATCTCAATTAGTTCACTCTGAGCTATCTTTACCGGAAATATACCCACTGGTTCATGAACAATTAAAAAAAGTTATTGTGGCAGCTAATTTCTATATTGCTCTCTGGGATACTGACCAGAAACAACTTTCTTTTCCTTACTATACAGATGAAGCTGCTGGAGATGATGAGATATTTATCCAGCGTTATAGCTCAGCTCAGAGTATTTTTCATTATATTTTGGATATTGGCAAACCGGTACTTATGGATTTCCAGCATTATAGAAAGATGTTGTCTTATGGGTATATCCAACCCTGGGATGTAATGACCAATACCCATCTCTGGTTAGCAGTACCATTAAAAGTTGAACAGAAAGTTATTGGAGTACTTGCTTTACAAAGTTATGATAATGCTCGGTTGTATAGTGAAAAAGATATTGATTTATTAGAATTTGTTGCCCAGCAGATATCCACAGTAATTTATCGCAAAGAAAAGGAGGAAATATTAAAAAGTATGAATCAAAAAATGACTCATGTTAATACTCCTGATAATGTTTTGATGAAAGAAAACTTAATCAAAAATGGGGATATAGAACAAAGAAAAAAAGAATATTTATCTTAATGAGAAAAAAGTATCTATCAAATAATCTAAAATGGATATAGGTAGATAATTATTTCTGGAAAATTTCAGAACAAATTTAAAAGGGGTGATTTAATTGAGAAATAACGAATACTCAATTACTCAGAAAAGAATGCTTCAGATTCTTAATTTCTTAGCTTTTTTGGTAGTTATTATAGTAAATGGATTGGCTAATACACTTCCCCTGGGTGGAAATACCACTGGAGAACTTTCTGCTCTCTACCCCAATCTCTTTGTACCTGCAGCCCTGACTTTTGCCATCTGGGGAGTCATTTATCTCACTGTAGGCATTTTTATTATATATCAGGCCAGAGACTTTTTTTCTAAACAGAAAATAAGGATGCCTTATTTAGAATCAATTGGCTGGTTATTTATAGTCAGTTGTCTGGCTAATATGAGCTGGATTTTTGCCTGGCATTATCGTCAGGTACTACTTTCTCTGGTTGCCATGCTGGTTTTGTTATTTTCCTTAATTATGATTTATATCAGACTGGATATTGGAAAAGAGCAGGTTAATTCAGCTACTCGTTACTGTGTACATTTGCCTTTCAGTCTTTATTTGGGCTGGATTACTGTAGCTACTATTGCCAATATTACAGCAGTGCTGGTTCATTATAACTGGCAGGGATGGGGATTATCCGAGATATTCTGGACTATTTTAGTGATATTAGCTGGAACTATTATTGCCCTCATCAATATTATACAGAGAGGTGATATTGTCTATAGTGTAGTAATCCTCTGGGCTTATTTGGGTATTATAATTAAGAGATATTCCACAGGCGATCCTCCTCTTATGGCAATCGTTTTTTCAGCAGGTCTGGGAATGGTTTTTATGGTAGCAGGACTGCTGTTCTTTAGGAAAAAGGGAAGGATAGTGAAATAGAAGCTTCTTAGCAGGGATAACTAAGAAGCTTCTCTAATATGGGCTTTGATGCCGGCCAGTTCTCTTTGTATCTCGCTGCAGAATAAGGAATAATAATCCCGGTTTTGCTGGTTTAGTTCAGTTAAAGTTTTCTGTACCAGGGAAACCTGTTTGAAAATCTGCTGATAACCTTCTTTTTGAGTAGAAACCAACTCCTGCATAAACCGATCAATGCGGAAGATTAAGAATATAGACAGGGCAATAGGGAAACCCTGATTGGCAATGATTTCTGATAAATTAGTCCAATCCATTTTATCCTCCTTTTGTTTATAAATTAGCCCTGCCAGCGAGCTATTCCGGCAGGGCGAATATCAAGATGCAAAAAATTTTGATCAGGATAATATCCAATTCCAGAAAAACCAATCTCCTCAGCGGTTATCAGCAATTCTCTTAAGGATATTTCTGGTACATAAATATCAACAGCCATACCTGACAGATGATAGCTATTTTTTGCTCCCCCCACCACTTGATTATGAGCAGGGCAGCGGTAACCGGAAGTTATGATAACTGGTTTTTGGATTTTATACCTTAAACCTTTCAATTTTTGTAATAGAAGCGAGTGTAACATTACCTGCTGGCAGCAAGGACATTGAAATTCATTCAGGCAAAAGTGATGTGCAATCCTGATATGATTAACCCTATTTTGTAGCAACATCACTTATCTTCCTCACCATTTTGTTCTGAAATTGCTTCTGTTTGATAAAAGGATTCTTTTTTGAGCAGGGAATCATAATATTCACGATTAATCCGAGCAATATTGGATTTCATCAAAGTTTGCAGTTCTTTCGTTTCCTGCGCTTTTAGGGTTATTTTCTTACCCTCCAGAATCTCCAGTAATTTTCCCCAGGCTTCTTGCCATTTTCTTTCCCCTTGCCCAATACCAAATTCTTCTTCCGCCCAGAGCATAGCTGTTATCAATGCCTCTCTGATAGTTTCTGCTCTATCTTTTCCCAATTTGCTCTTTAGAAAACCAAATCCAATAGATACTGCAAAAAGCAGTAAACCTTCTAATAGAAATTTACTTAGTAAGGTCTGAATCATTTCTTCTCCTTTCTTCAGTTGATAAATATTCTTTTTATTTTTCATTTAGTAGAAAAAATAAGCCGGACTCCCAATAGGGAGTCCGGCGATAGTTAAAAAAATACATTAATTGTATTGCAAGAAATTATTCTGATACATCCATAACATCAGTTGATTTATAGTCCAGAATGCGAGCATTAACCTTTTCGACCAAATCATTTCCTTTGTTGTGGAAGATATTCTTGGCAATAATGGTATCCATAACTGCCTCTATAGCAGCATCCTGGGATTCTAGATTAGCATAATCTTCGTCATCCAGATTTTTAGGATTATCTAAGGTTAAATTAACCAAATTTCCTTCACTATCTCGGAATTGCATATAGAGTCTTTTATAACTGGTAACATCACCAAGTATGGTAGACATAGTTTCTTCCTTTCATCATTTTTTTATTTTAGATTTATTTTTTCTGTTTTTTACTAAGATGTGAGTTGAGCAGATTTGTTGAGTCTAATTTCATCAAGACTGTATTTCTGTAAGCTAATTAGTTGATTGGCAACATCAAATACATCCTGTTCGTCAGCCGTATCTTTCACTCGGTTAAAGCTCTTAGTACGAATTATAGGCTTACTTGATTCAGGATCAGTTCCAATGACCAATCTTAGTTGTAAGATTGAATCATAAGGTATTA
>JAQUNC010000052.1 GCA_028717805.1 Atribacterota bacterium | reverse complement strand
TCTATGGTCATGTGTGCTGTTCTCCTTCCTATTAGATTTTGTTTTATCAACTATATTCTATAGGAAAGACAACATGCATGACCAGTTTTTTTAAACTAAACTGTTAACACTACTCGAAATTAGTACATGACTATTAATTTGAATAATTTTATTTATAAATTTTGTAATAGTTTGATAAGGCATTAAAATTGTCTTTTTGAAAGTGGTAATTATTATTTAAAACTGTTTTCCTTAAAAACAAGTGATTGGCATATTGTTTCAATTGAAGCATGATTTTAATATAATGAAATATTAATTTTAGTGTTGAATTGACAAGAAAGAAAAAAATAAAACATTATAATAAAAGTAAAATTAAATATACTTTTTTTATTTCAAAGCACTTGCTATGGACATATTTACTTTAATTCTTTTAGTCCGTTTAAAAATTGTTTACTTCGATTTTCTATTTCAAAATGATAAACCAGATACATGTCAGTAATTTTACCAAGCTCATATAGGATAGATTGATCAATTTTTTTGTTATGAATTCTTTCTAAATTGACCTCAATAATTCTTTGTATTAACCTGATATGATAGTTAGTTATTTTTATTTGATAATAATCCATTTTTTCCTGACATTTCAAACAACTAAGCCCACCTCTTGCTATATCAAAAATGTAATTTTTTTCCTTATCAACCAAGGTATGACAATGAATACATCTTTTTAAATCAGGTTGATAGCCTAAAAGAGTAACAAGTTTCCATTTGAATGATTCAACTAAAAGAATTGGATTTTTATCATCTCTGAGCAGTAATAAAAGATTTTTAAAAAGATTATATAATTTCATATTAGGATCTTCTTCAACTGATAGTTTATCAATAATTTCTGTACAATGAATAGCCAGTCCATACCGAAATAGGTCTTTGCATTGTGAAAAAAAAGAGTTAATAATCTCTGATTGGCTTATAATATTAATACTTTTACCCTTAAAAAGTAACAGTTTAACTATAGTGAGGTTTTCCATACTACTACCAAATTGGCTCTTTGTTTTCCTCACTCCTTTGGCAATTCCTCTAATTTTTCCGTAGTCACTACTAAAAATAGTTACAATTTTATCAGCCTCGTTCAATTTTATACTCCTTAGTACTATTCCCTCTGTTCGAAATAAACGATTCATTAAATTAAAACTCCTCTTGTTTTTATGATACAGGAATTAAGAAGATGCAGAGTGAGAATTTACTTAATTCTTTTTACTATTTTCTTTTTATTTTGATTTACTAAAATATTATTTCTCTATTTGGACTACAAGTAAGAATATAATAAATATTATTAATCATAAATATTTCTGTTGAAATCAAAATAATATTTAATTGTTGTCAAAATATTATTCAAAGAGAAATAGGAAATAATTTTGATAATGTAATATTATTGATGAAATGTGCTACCATTAAATGCATCAGGAAGTAGTTCTCTTGCTTTCCTAATTTTAACTTTGTTTTGAAGATTGCTCATTATTACATCCATATTAGGTGCGAATTCCATCATTACCTGTCGGCATGCTCCACATGGCGGACAAGGGTCTTCGGTATCCCCTATTATGGCAATTGCTTTGATATTTTTAAATCCTTCAGAAATAGCTTTATAGATAGCTACTCGTTCAGCGCAAATTGTTATGCCAAGCGAAGCATTTTCAATATTACAACCAGTAAAGATTGTACCATTTTCAGTCAATACAGCTGAACCTACTCTAAATTGAGAATAAGGTGTATAAGCTTTTAATCTTGCTTCTCTGGCTCTGTCTATTAATTGTTGAAAAAAATCTTTCATTTATCTGACCTTTTTTCTTTATTTAAACCATACTTCATTATCTAAAGATAATATATAAATCCAAGTTAAACCTTTATTGAGTACTATTGGTGATCCAGTACTATCAAAAAAATAAGTTTGATCATATTTGTTTTGTTTAATCCATTTAATAGGTTGATAATCTCCTGAATGAAAGTATTTCCCTATTCCTTCTCCAATCAATTCAACCTGAACTCTCCCTAATTCATCTCCCTTAATTTTCTCAATTGGTACATATTGAATAATGATATTTGATACTTTTATCTTTTTTTGATTTTTTAGCATAGCATGTGATGCATTGTTTATATAGTGATAATATAACTTCTCATACGGATCATACTGATAACTAATTATATAATCTTCATTATATTTTATAGAAATTCTATTAACTTGATTTTTGTTATTTAGTGAGTGTACATTAAAATTAAGTAAATTATGACTTGTGGAATTATTTAGACTTAAAAAGCTATCCTTATTTATTTGTTTTTTTAATTTACTGATATCAGTAAATAGGTTGATCCATCCACCGATCTTTTCATCACGCCAGAAAAGAAAGTGATATGATAACTCATCTATATCTAGAACATTTTCATTTTTTAAATTTTGTCCGCCACAATGAACAAAAATTGGTGACCATTCAATAGATATTCTTGAAAAGTAATAACGACTACTTCTTATAGGTCCAACAACTGTCTCATTATCTCCAAAATAAAGAGCCATTAATCTAGTAAAGGGATATTCTACTTCAATTTCATAAATTATATCTGCCCCTTCAATCCCTTTTTGAATATTTCTTTCTTTAGGAGAATTTCCAATCATCACTGCAACAGGTCTATTTTTTACTAAATCATCAGCATAAAGGACTTCACTGCAGAGATAAAAAACTAATAATATTATAATTAGAAGAAAAATATTATTTTTAGTTTCTTTTAAATCTCCCATTTTGATAATTTTAAAACTTACGTCCAATTCATATTTAGGCTTTTTGCTGATTTTGTTTTTTATACTGTAAAAATAAAACAATTATTAAGATAGAAAGGCCAACTAAATCAGTTATTAAGTCAGGCGATATAAGCAATATGGCACTAATGAGTAACAAAATTCTCTCATAGAACTGTGTTTTAACTAATAAAAAACCACCAGCAGCTGCACCAAGAGACAAAACACCTGCTAAGGAGGTAAACATTAATTGAATAGTATGTAAAGCAGAGCCTTCTAATCCCATCAATCCAGGATTAATAGCAAATATATATGGAATCATAAAACCTGCAACGGCTAGTCTTACAGCAATAAAGCCTGTTCTCATAGTATTGCCTCCAGATATACCAGCACCTGCATAAGCAGCTACAGCTACTGGGGGTGTTAAATCGGCAATCACTCCAAAATATAGAATAAACATGTGCGCTGCTAAAGGTAGAACACCCAATTGTACCAAGGCAGGTGCTGCCATAATAGATAAAATTATGTATTTTGCAGTTGTAGGTAAACCCATTCCTAATAAAATAGAGGCTATCATAGTAAAGAACAAGGTGAGTAATAAATTTCCTCTTCCTAATGACACTATACCACTGGCAATCTTTAAACCTAAACCAGTTAAGGTTACAACACCAACTACCATACCTGCACAGGCACAAGCTGCTGCTACTCCTAAAGCACCTTTAGCTCCATCTTCGAATGCACCAAAAAAATTTTTTAAGTTAAGCCTTGTTTCTTTTTTGAGCATACTTATCGCCAAGCTCATTACGATAGCCCAAAAGGCAGCAAATAGAGCTGTATAACCTCTAACCAACAGATATACCAGTCCCAAGATTGGTAATAAAAGATGGCCTTTTTCCTTTAATACCAGTTTTGCTTTAGGTAATCGATCTTTTGGCAATCCTCTCAAGTTATATTTACATGCCTCTAAATGAACCATAGTCATAACGGCAATATAATAAATGATAGCAGGAATAGCTGCTGCAGCAGCTATTTTTATGTATGGTATTTCTAAAAATTCAGACATAACAAATGCTGCGGCACCCATAACAGGAGGCATTATTTGTCCACCAGTAGAAGCAGCAGCCTCCACTGCTCCGGCAAAATCTTTTTTGTACCCTATACTTTTCATTAAAGGAATAGTGAAACTTCCGGTGGTAACAACATTAGCCACAGAACTGCCATTAATAGATCCCATAAAACCACTGGCAATAACTGCAACTTTAGCAGGTCCTCCTGTAGTATGTCCGGCTAAAGCCATCGATAGATCGATAAAAAATTTTCCCATTCCAGTTTTGTTTAACACAGAACCAAAAAGGATAAAAAGAAAAACAAAAGAAGAAGATACTCCCAAAGGAATACCATAAATACCTTCTGTTTGCATATACAGATGTTCAATGATTCTTTCTAAAGAATATCCTCTATGGGCAAAATATCCAGGCATGTAGGGACCAAAATAAGAATATATTAAAAATACTATTACTACTATTGGTAATTCCGGACCAATTGCTCTCCTGGTAGCTTCTAATACTAATAATATGGTAATTCCACCCATAAGAAGATCAATGTTACTTGGTAATCCAGCTCTAAATACAAGTTCTTTATAAAATATTATCAAATATAAGCTCGTTGCTGCTCCCACCAGGGATAATATTATATCGAAAAAGGGTACCTTTGATTTATCACTACCAATGCCTTTTTTAGTTGTTGGGTATAGTAGAAATATTAGTGCTAAAGCGAAGGCTAAATGTAGCGCCCTTTGTTTTAATGCTAACCAGAGTCCAAATCCACCAGTATAAAAATGAAACAAGGACATGCTAATAGCTATGATCGAAATAACTATAGCAATAAAACCTATTGGCCTTCTTACATTAGATTCGCTATCATACTGTTCTAACAATTTTTGCACATCGATTTTTTCTTTTTCATCACTTAAAATACTATTATTTTTAGATTCAATTTTATTATCTAAATTATTTTTCATACATCTTCTCCTAAACTCTTAAATATTCCAAAAAATATCTAATCACATTTAATCGTTTTATATCAATTAGTAATAAGGAATCTCCAATTGTATCTGATAAATTAATTTCTTGCTTATCAAAAACAAAAATATTTCCTCGGTCTTGATAAATCCTGTAATATAATGGGAGTTCTATTTCCCTATGCATATTTTTTATTTTAAACTTGTGGTCTTCTCTCACAAAGATTTCATTTTCAAAAGCAGCATATGGGAGCCCAGCCCCGTGATCATGAAAATGGGTTTCGGTGAGTATCATTTTACCCTCATTATCTATTTCAAAAAATTCCCAAACAGGAGTTTGGGCGACAGAATGAATATAAGCTAAGGATATTTTTTGATTGGGAGAAATTATTTTTTGAAAAATTATTTTTTCATCAGGAAATGTCTTAATATTTATAATATAAAAAAAATTATTTACCATAAAAATAATGGATATTATTGCTAATGATAGCACAAAGAAATAAAAATATAAATATAATTTACTTTTCATAAAAATGGTCTTTTTTATTTTTTATATTCATTATTATAAGATCTTCGATATTATTTAAAATAATTATTAGATAAAGAAATCCGGGTACAATTATCATAAATAATATAATGTTCCCCGGATTTCCTTCACAAATATCAATCAGGCATAGACCTAAATTATTTTATTAGCTCAATTTCCTTATAATATAACTCAGCACCTGGATGAAGTGGTATAGCCATTCCAGCTAAAGCAGTTTCAAGTGTAATATTCTTTCCTTGAGCATGTACTTGAGCTAGTATAGTTATATTTTCCCATAGAGCCTTAGTCATTTTATAAACCAAAGTAGGATCTAATTGCGAATCACAGATCCAAAGAGCCGGGGTAGCTAAGGCTAACACTGGTTCTTCTACACCAGTATAAATACCGGCAGGAATTTCAGTAATTCCATAATAGGGTATTTCTACAATTAATTTTTCGGCTACTTCCAAATCCACAGGTACCAAAACAAGGTCACGAATAGTAGCAATATTTATAATACTGGAAGTAGGATAACCAGCAGTAACAAATCCGGCATCTATCTGACCATCGATTAATCTATCAGCTACCTCATTAAAATCAATATAATCAATACTCATATCATCATAGGTAAGACCATGGGCATTTAAAATAATTCTGGCATCGGCTTCTGTGCCGCTATTGGGAGCACCAACTCCTACTCTTTTTCCTTTTAAATCAGCAATTGATTTAACTCCAGAAGCTTTAGTGGCAACAATATGAATTGTTTCGGGATATAAAGAGGCAATTCCTCTTAAATTAGTAACTGCTTGTTGCCCAGTCTGGAGACCGGTAGCGGTATAGGACCAATATGTTGTATTAGCCTGGGAAAAGGCAGTTTCAATTTGATGACGGGCAATTAAATTACAATTAGCAATTGAGGCACCAGAAGTCTGTGCGGTTACAATTAAACCTTCCACTTGATTAGAAAGTAATTGGGCTAGAGCACCGCCCAATGGATAATAGGTTCCTCCCGTTCCACCGGTAGCTATAGCAAGGAATTTTTGTTGAGCTACACTGCTTACACTGAATGTTAAAATTAAAGTAGCAAGGATTAAAAATGTGAGTAATTTTTTCATAGATTTAAATAACCTCCAAAAAAATTTTTATTGGACAAAAAATAGATTAAAGGTATATTTTGTTTCTTATCACTCCTCTCCGTATATTTTCTTAACAATCTATTATATTAATATTATGCATTATTTTTAGCAAAAATTCAACTTTTAAAAAGCATTACAATTTAATCTGGAATTAAAAAATACTGTTGTTGTAATATGGAGATATAGATAGCGTAACATGGTGCCAATTTTAGAAGAACTAAAGAGAAGTAACTAAAACTTAATTAATATCCTTTCTACCTAATGATATATTATTAATAATTTCCTTTTCTAATGCCTTCATCTTATCTGTTTTATTTTCATAATCATGATCAATCCCGAGCAGATGTAGAAAACCATGAATCGATAGTAGCATTAACTCATATTGTAAAGAATGACCAAAAGAAATTGCCTGTTTTTGGGCTGTTTCAACTGAAATTACTATATCTCCTAATAGGTATTCTTTTTCATTGTTAAATAAAGGATCATTATTTTTTTCTTCAACCTGACTAAAAGCTAAAACATCAGTAGAAGTATTGACATTTCTGTATTTTTTATTCAATTCTTTAATTCGTATATCATCAGTAAGTAGAAGGCTTATTTCACTAGTTTTTTTTTGATTCATTAATTTCATTGCCTTCAGCAATGTCTTTTTCAGTATCTGAAGATTTATTATTTGTTTCTGATTGTTTTTTATTAATACTTTCACTTTGAGAACGTTCCTTCTTTAATTTGTTTATTAATTCTTCGTCAGGATACTCTACTCTATTATGAAACATACTGGTTAAAATCCTGGAAAAAACATCTTTAATTCTATTTAATTCTCTTAAAGTTAGGTTACAATCGTCAAGCTGACCGTTAACTAAATTTCTATTAATAACATTTTGAGTTAAATTCTTAATCCGAGTAGCAGTAGGATTATTTAAAGTTCTGGCTTCTGCTTCAAGCATATCAGCAAGTAAAATTACTCCTGCCTCTTTGCTTTGAGGTTTTGGTCCAGAATAACGATAGCTTTCTTCATTTACTTCACTAGATTTATCTCCATTTGTTTGTAAGGCACGATGATAAAAATAACTGATAATCCCTGTTCCGTGATGTTGATTAATTATATCAACAATTGACTTAGGTAATTTATACTTTCTGGCCATATCTATTCCATCCTTGACATGAGAAGCTATGACCAAAGCGCTTAAGCTAGGCTCTAGATCATCATGAGTATTTTTATAAGCTTCTTGATTCTCGGCAAAGAAATAAGGTCTTTTTAATTTTCCCACATCATGATAGTAAGCACCTACACGTGCTAACAAAGAATTTGCTCCTATCTCTTCAGTTGCCGCCTCTGCCAGATTACCTACTACCACACTATGATGATAAGTTCCAGGAGCTTCAACTAATAATTGTTTTAGTAAAGGTTGGTTAGGATTTGATAATTCCATTAATTTAAAAGAAGAAGATATATCAAAGAAGCTTTCCAAAAAAGGCAGAATGCCAATAGTTAAAATAGCAGAGATGAATCCATTCAATATACCCCACATGCTGTTTTGTAATATAACTTCAGAGCCACTCCTGTGAATTAAACCAAGAGCAATGATAGATAAAATATTAATCATAGCAATAAAAAGGCCAGCACGCGTTAAACTAGAACGTTGGGTAGCCTTTCTAATACTAAAAATTGCTATTAAACCTCCAGCTAGAGCAACAATCATATAATTTATATCGCCTAAAAAGATAAATCCAACATTAAAACTGATAAGGAATGTCATCCACAAAGCTAATCTTGAATCAAGAGTTATAGCAATAAGCATGGAAGCAAAAGCAGCTGGTATTAGATATCCCGATATTTCACTAGCTATCTTAGCCAAAAATATTATAGCAAGATATATTACCCCTAATAATATTAGTTTAGTAATATCATAATAAATTTCCTTATGATAAGTAAAAATATACAAGCTTAATAAAAAAATTAATATTGCATTGATGAAAAGTAAACCAAATATATTCTTGAAACGCACTATTGGATTTTGTAATCCTAAGGCTTCTAGCTTTTCAATATGTTCATCAGTAACAATTTCACCCTTTCTAATAATAATTTGATCTTTTCTGATAATATTTTTGACATCTTTTACTGCAGCAACTGCTTCTTGTTTTCTATCCTGAGTAGCTTGTTCGTCTAAAAAAAGACTTGCTCTTAAAAAATTTTCTCCAATTTCTCCTGCTAAGAGAGCATTATAGGGATTAGCGGATAATTCATTTATTTCTCTGATAACTTGTTTTTTTGCTTGTTCTATATCATTTTCTTTAATACCCTGTTGCATAATTCTTTTTATTGATAGGTTTACATTTCGTTCAATCTCTTCCAGCGAAAATTGATCTAATTTCATTAAACTTATTATTGAGTTTTCTCTATCAAATGAATACTTTTCAGCTATCAATTCTAAATCATTATTAATTAATGAGTAGTCAATTATTTCATCAGATTTTTGGTTATTCCTGATCTGTTTTTCTATAATAGTGTTATATAGTTTTCTAAGCCCTCTTATATCTGAAAAAAAATCAGATAATTCTTTCTCTACATTTTCTATACTGGCTAAATTTAGACTGAATAGCTCACGAGTTGATTTTTCAGTCTCTTCTTTTAGCTTTTCAGTAGCTTTTTTATCAATAATTTCAATCGTTTCCGGGGAAGTAATGTCTCTTGGAGCAACCTCTCCCACTTTTAGAAGAATTTTACCAGAAATGAAATTAATTGATAAAATGAAAGTTATAATGATAATTATCAGGCAAAAAAATAGTAACCTTTGTAAAAAGCTTTTTTGAAATATTTTAATATTTTTTCTATTAGTTTTATCTATTTTCATGTTTAAAATTATATTGTTCAGAGTTTTTCATATTTTTTTTATCATATTTATAAGCATTTTCATAAGCAAGAATAATTTCTTTAACCAATCTGTGTCTAACTACATCCTTTTTTTCTAGATAAATAAAGGCAATGCCTTTGATATCTTTCAATATCTCAGCTATACTAATCAAACCAGAATTAGTTTTTTGAGGTAAGTCCACTTGGGTTATATCACCGGTTATTATAATTTTTGATCCAAAACCAAACCGGGTTAAAAACATCTTCATTTGCCCTAAGGTTGTATTTTGTGCATCATCTAGTATAATGAAAGAATTATTTAATGTTCTTCCTCTCATGTAGGCAAGGGGAGCAATTTCAATAACTCCACGCTCTAAAAAGTTTTTAAATTTTTCTGAAGGCATCATTTCGTATATTGCATCATATAAAGGTCTAAAATAAGGATTGATTTTTTCCATTAAATCACCAGGAAGAAATCCAAGGCTTTCGCCGGCTTCTACCGCTGGACGAACCAAGATAATTCTATCAACCTCTTTTTTCTTTAAAGCAGAAATAGCAATTGCAACTGCTAGATATGTCTTTCCGGTACCAGCTGGGCCAATAACAAACAAGATATCATTATTATTTATCTTTTCTAATATCTCCTTCTGGCCAAAAGTTTTTGGTCTAATTATTTTATCTTTCTTAAAAACCTCTATCTCCACATTATATAACTCATTTAACTGAAAGAAATAATTTTCCTTTATCATTTCTATCTGATATTTAATTTCTGCTAAATTGACTGGATTTCCTCCTCGAATAATGGCTAATAAGTCTTCGATTAACATAACTGCCTGCTTAACATTCTTTTTGTTACCGAAAACAATGATATGATTACTGTTTCTAGTGGAAATATTTACAGATAATGATTTACAGATAAAATTAACCTTTGTATCAAGATGACCAAATAATTCTCTCAATTCATTTTCGCTTTTAATTAAAACTAAATGTTCATACATTAGTTATCACATTCCACCGTCCATCAAATAAGTTTGTTTCTATAGTTAAACAGACCACAAATCATTTATTAAACGGCTTTAAAAACCTCTAATATAAAGTTAGTTTTTCCTTAATCATTTCTTGTTATACTATTTTCCCTTTCGACTTTTTATCTATATTTTGATAATTACTACTATGAACTTAAGATAAAAAATAGTCAGTTAGCATATCTTAAATGATAATGGCAAAATATTATAACCGATTTTTTTATATCTTACAATTCAATTATTTTCATCAATCTTTTCAGATAAAATTAGTTTTATATATTTTTCGTAAAATATATAAAGAAAAATATAGAAAATATTTTCTATAAAAAAAGAAAGACCCAGTTTTTAAAAGCCAGGTCTCTCTTCTTTCAGAAAGAATTATTAAGAAGCATTTTTGTTTAAAATTTTTCTTACAACTTCACTAACCATTCTACCATCAGCATGAAATTTAATTTCATTCATGATTAATTTAATGGCAATATTGAAGTCTTTTTCATTTCCCAGGTTATTTTTAGAAATAATTTCCCTAGAAATCTTTTCAATTTCTTTTAAAGAAAGATTCGCTGGCAGGTATTTTTCAATTATAGTTATTTCTTCTTTGGTTTTTTCTATTAATTTTTCTCTCTTACCATTGATGAAAAAATCCAGTGCCTCCCTTTCTTTTTTTAACAAAGACCTTAATGCTTTAACTATTTCTTCATTATTTAAGGTATCCCTTTTTTGAATTTCTTTATTCTTTATTTCTGAACGAATGAAACGTAAAAATGATATTTCATTCTTCCTACCTTCCTTCAAGGCCTTTTGATAATCATTAATTATTCGAATCTCCAGGGAATCATTTTCAACCAATTAATATCTACCTCTCCTTTTCTTTTTTCTTTGAGCTGCTATTAATTTTCTTTTTCTTCTTTCGCTGGGTTTTTCGTAATATTCATGTTTCTTAATATCAGAAATAATCCCACTTTTCTGGCATTCTTTTTTAAAACGCTTTAAAGCGTGATCAAATTCTTCATCTTCTCTTACTATTATAGTTGCCATACCCTCACCCCCTTTACTAAATGGTAAGAATAACTTCTAATGATTAAATCATATTAGATTATATTATATTATTAAAAAAGTTTCAAGAAAACCTAGTTCATCGTCTGTGTCAAATTTTTGTGGGTACTTTTTTCTGCTGCCAAAATGTTCCTGGTTTCAGGTAGACCTACCTTACAGGTTAGAAAAGACTATGATAGCTTAAAATACACATCAAATACCCTTCTTTT
>JAQUNC010000051.1 GCA_028717805.1 Atribacterota bacterium | reverse complement strand
CCTTTAATGTATTTTACTCCACCTACTTCATACGCTCCATCTATTGCAATGGTAACGCTTTCAACTTCGCCTTCGCCTTCGCCTTCGCCTTCGCCTTCGCTGGGAATCAGGTCACAGCCGACAAAAACAAAAGCGGCAAGGGTTGCAATAAGTAAGAGTACTAATAATTTCTTCATTAAGAATTCTCCTTTCGTGTTTCTTAATTATTTCTATTTTCTTTTTTTCCATGGATTTTAGTGAGAAATTAATTAATTTCTCTTTAATCTGGATTCCTGGCTTTTTATCTATAAGCTATTTAAAAATATTTTACAGATAAATACACCGCATGTCGACCTCATACGGGCTAAGAAACCAGCTTTTATAGGCAATCATTATAGTTTATAATATATAATTTGCTAAAAGTCAAGCATCTTACAACTGTGGGAATAACTGTGAGTAGTTTTCAGTTTATAGTTTTCAGTATTATTATCCTTGACAGAAGTGAAACTATGAACTAAAAACTTTGACCTTTATTTTATTGTCAATGAACTATATCTATTAATTAAACGGTGATGAGCCACTTTCGTTATCAGTTGTGTCATCCCCACCTGAAGAAATGGGGGAAGAGCCTGTTTCTCCAGAGGGAGCAGAAGAACCAGATCCGCTTATTGCACTTCCAGATGATGAAGAGGGTAAACCAGGAATAGATGAACTACTGCTGGTACCTTCCACCATTGTATCCCGCTGTAATGAGCTGGATGTGACCTGAACTGCTATTGCTGCTACAATAAGGTCCTGAATATTCATACAAATATTTTCCAGATTATTCTCAACCTCCAATGCCTGGTTGAATATGCTTTCTACCTTATCACTTCCGATACCCATTTCAATTGCCTTCAAACCCAGGTTAGCCAGCTCTTTGGTAACATCTTCTACTTCTGACCATTCTTTACCCTGTTCGCTACTCAGCTTTAAAATCTGCGCCAGAGTGCTCTGGGGAACACCATTAGTAAGAGAATCAGCAAGTATATCAATCATCTCTTCTGGTTCCCCGTTCTGAATTTGACTTTCAGCAAGCAGGTTTTGAGCAATCTTCATATTTTCCGATTTCTGGTTAAGCACATTAATAATCAAGCGCTCTTCCACATTTTTGGCCAGTCCTTCTTTTACTTTATTAAGAAGAGGTTTTTCCGAAATACCATCATTTTTAGCTGAAATAACCGTATCAAGAAATTTTTTGATATTGTAGGGATCAACCTCGTTTTGCACACTGTCTTTTATAATGGAAAGGGTATCTTCAGTGGAAATTCCTTTATCTATTGCTTCCTGAACTGTATTTAGCACCATCCTTTTCTGAAAGTCACTGTAAGATGAGTTATCGAGAGCTTGTTCAAACTGGCTAATAGCATTTCCATTTTTAGATTCACTTGCCTGAATGGAAAGAGATAGGGAGAAAAAGAAAAGTGCTGTAATAGTCAGGCATATCAATGAAAATAAAACTTTTCTATTTGTTTGTTCTTTTATCAATTTCTTTTCCATTCTATTTTTCATTTATTTATTCTATCTCAATATTCTATCCCAAATTTTTTTTAAATCATTCCGACTGGCAATTGCTGATTTCAATAACGGCATTTTTATTGCCAAAACCGTCACTGACATAACGGTAAGCTGCCGGATCAGGGACCCACTTTTGTCCATCAATGATAAACATATACTCATAGCGTCCCGGTTCCAGTTTCAAAGTAACAGTCCATATACCATCATTGTTATCATCAATTAGAAGATTACGATTAGGATCCCAGTCGTTGAAGTCACCCACTACAGCAATACTATTTATCTGGCTGGCATCAGCCCTCATAGAAAAGGTAATCTCAGCTAAATTGTTGGGGCAGTATTGCTCGACTGATGAAAAATACATATTATAACCCAGAAAAGCAGTTACCAGGGTTACACCTAACGCTGCAGCCCACTTCAGGGAAATACGCGGGATGGTTAGAAGATGGTGAGCCTTTTCCCACCAACTCTGCACCACAATTGATTCTTCCTGGGTAATTTTTTGCATAACCTGGTCAGTAAAATCAGTTGGGAGTTGTTCTTCAGATAAGGATAAGGAATTTAATTTTTGATAAAGATTCTGCCAGGCTTGGAATTCCTTCTGGCAATCAGAGCAGGAATTAAGATGCTCTTCTATCTCGGCTGATTCCTCGGTTGAGAGCCTTCCTTCCAGATAATCCTCTATATATTCCTGAATATTCTGACATTTACTGTTTTTCATTCTAGCAAGATATTCAAGGGAATCTTTCCCCTTGAAAACCCCCTTAATTTAGTATTAATTTAATATCTAGTAGATTTTTTCTTATTTATAAAACAAAATTTTTTTAAAACTTTTCTTTAGAGAATTTCAGTACATACCTCTTGGTTTGCATAATCTTACAATTTTATATCTTTATAGTTTTACGTAATTTGGATGCTATAAAATTGTATCCTCTTTTTATTTATCTTTCTACTTAATGATACGTAAAATTTGACAGAATGTTACATAAAGAAGGAATTTTTTTACTATATATTTTTTATTTTTTTATATTTTGTAAAATATCTTTCAATTGTACTCTGGCTCTGTGTAGACGGACCTTTACTGAATTCAGGGGGATGTTCGTAACTTTAGCAATCTCATGATAAGAAAGGTTTTGCATATGGCGTAGAACAATAATCTCTCGTTGGGCAAGAGGCAGGGTTTTGATAGCGGCTTGTAACTCATTTTTGTGTTCCTGCTGGACCTGCCATTCCTCTGGATTAGTTTTCAGTTCATTATGGTTATGGAAAACAGCATTTGCTGTTTCATCGTCGACTTCCTGCTGGGCAGAAAAAGGTATGGTTAAAGCCTTCTTCCTCATTCTATCGCGTATAATGTTAAGGGTAATCTTGTATAACCAGCTGGAGAAAGAATAAGCGGGATTATATTGATGCAGGGAACGGTATGCTTTTAAAAAGGATTCCTGAGCGATATCTTCACTGTCATGGTAATTTCCGGTCATACGTAATGCCAGCTGATAAACCATATTCTTATATTTTTCAACTAAGAAGGAAAAGGCTTCGGTATTTCCCGATTGACATAGTTCAATCTTTTCCAGATCACTACTTGAGTCAAATATCTCTTTTGCATTCATTTTATATATTTTTCGTCATTCTTCTTCAGGATTTTCTTCGGGTGGAAGATAATTTGCTCTAATAAAATCGATCCGCTGTTGAGCTTGTGTAGCTATTGATTTGCCATCATCCCAGGTACTATTAGGATATTCATCAACAATTACCTGATAGGCGGCAATTGCTTCTTCCCACATTGCTTGCTTTTCATAACAATAACCGATATAAAAATAGGCAGCCGGAGCAATCAGTCTGTTTTCACCAGGCCAGGCAGAAAAGGGATAGTTATTGATTGTAGTCTGAAAAGCCATAATAGCTTGATTGTAGTTTTGTAAATTATAGTATATTTCCCCGATAAAGTATTGAGCGGCAGGAGCATAAATGCTTTCAGGATAAAGTGCTATTATTTGCTGAAAAGCCATAATAGCTTCATTATTATCACCCAATCTTTTATTGCACCAGGCTATTCGGTACTGAGCCAGAGGAATTAAATCACTGAGCGGATAATTATCAATAACCGACTGATATTGGATTTTAGCATGGTAGTAATCGCCAGTCTGATAATAACAGTTTCCTATTCCCAGGCGTGCATTATCAGCCCAGGAGCTGTCGGGGTAATAAAAAAGAAGAAGTGAATACTCATCTCTTGCTGCAATATAAAGCCCACTTATTTCGTAAATATTGCCAATATAATACTGGGCATCATCGGCCCAGAAGCTGTCGGGGAATGTATCGCGCAATTCTATGAAAGTATCCATAGCTTGCTGGTAATCTTTCTGTTCCAGAAACTCTATAGCTGTATCATAAAGAATAGTGTCTTCCTTTGGCTGAAGAATGATTGGATCGCCAAAATAAACTTCATTGATAATATTTGGTTCAATAAATACATTAATCAATTTAAGGGTAATATATCCTTCTTTAATAATAGTTAAGGTTCTTTTCCCCGCTGGGACTTCATTTATCAGGAAATATCCATCCTGGTCAGTGTAAGTAGTATTAGTAGATCCACTAATGCTTATTAGTGCATCCGAAAGTGGTTCTGAGCTTTCTGAACTTTGACGATGCACCACTCCTTCCAACGTACCGGTCTGGGGATTAATTATACTACATCCATTAAGAAAAATTGTTATGGTGAGCAACAACAAAAAAGGTAATAAAATCTTTTTTAGTAAAAACACTGGCACTGACCTTAATGAAATTTTTTTAAAATACTTTACTCGTTGCTTGTTTTTATTAATTAAAGAAAACAAGGCGTTTCTCCTTTTTTCAATTACATTGTCTATTAGGAAAATTTAGAATAATTCTTTTTTGGCTAAATCTGCGAAGTTAGTATCAGGGAACTCTTTCAGGATAAGCTGAAAATAATATTCAGCTTTCTCTTTTTCATCTATTTTATCATAGGATAGCCCTAAATAATAGTAAACAAAATCACTTTTAAGACCCGGTTTGAGATATCTAAAAAAGGTATCTATGGCATTTTGATAGTCTTCCTGCTGGTAATAAATCCAGCCCAAATGATAATAAACATTAGTGTGATAGGGTTTTTCAGCTATTAGCTTCTGGTAAATATCTATGGCTTTCTGGTATTCATCAACACCCGGTATTAAGCTACGAATCTCATAAATATAAGCAAGCTGAAAGTAATCATTGGTATGGTCTTTATCGGAATTTTCTTCGATTTTCTTTAAATATTTTTCTATCGCAGTATCAGAAACCTGGTATGCCTGGCGGTAATATCTAGTTGCTTTGATTATATTTCTCTTTTGTGTAGATTGCTGCCCCTGTTGAAAATATGATTGACCAATATAATAATAGATTTCAGGATTGTCGGGATCTTCAGGAATACACTGTTCCAGTTGTTTAATTGCTTGTGAGTATTTCTGTTCCCAGAAAAGTTCCTTACCCATCTCCAGACAGGTGGGAGGTTTTTCTACTTCAATAATATTTGGTATGGTTTGTCTTTGAGCTTGAATGATCTGTTCACTCTCCTGGGCTAAGGAGACAAGAAACAAAGTATTGGAAAGTGGGCTTAACAGGTATAGTGCTAGAAGCATCAGAAAAAGCAAAGTGGAAAATATTTTAGGTACTATAGGAGGCACTATTAGTATTTTTAATTGCACTGTTGCCCTGTATAGCCTTGTTCTTATTCTTACTATAGCTCTGGTTAAATAAGTTAACAAATTTTTCACTCCTGTAGTTTTATTAATTGTATTAATGATAAAAATAAAATTTTTAAAAGTATTACTTAAGTAATTAGTCACTGAATACTAATATAATTACTTTATTTTACATCATTTAATGAAAATTTAAAAATCATAAAATGATTTTCTAATCATAATAACAAATGGATTATATAATAAACTCACCTCAGGTGCAAGAAAAGTATTCTTTGAATTGTAATTATTTTAAGAATTCAATAAGTTTCTGAAATCCTCTAAAATGTATTATTTCTTTTTACTATTTTCCTGTCTATAAAAATCTTTTTTTTCTGAAAATGTTTTGTGTTATAATAATGAAGAAATTTTAAAACGTGAGAAGAAATAAATTCAAAAAAATGAATAGATCAATAAAGAGGTAGACAGTGAAAATTCCTGGCACAAAAATCATAGACCGCTATATTATTTCTCAGGTAATGAATTATTTTCTGGGAGTAGTAGCTCTTTTAACCATTCTACTTATTATGGAAACAATGTTTGAGCTTATGGAAATGCTTATCAATAAAAAAGTGCCTATTATCAATGTAATTGAATTATTACTCTATCGCCTTCCTGCTTTTTTAGTACTAACTTTCCCTATCGCTCTCTTGGGTTCCAGTGAACTGGCTATTGCTCAGATGTCCACTAATAACGAAATTGCGGCCATGCGCACTGGTGGTATCAGTTTTCGTAGAATCATGAAACCTTTTTTAGTTGCAGGCATTTTAATCAGTATTCTATCTTTTGTAACTAATGATTACATAGTACCGGAAACCAATCATATCTCTCAAAATATTATCAGGGAGATTGTGCTAAAGAAAGGTCCTCCCCATATTCAACGTAATGTCTTTTTCCGGGATGCCGAAAACCGATATTTTTATATAAACCGTTTAGATGAACAAAATATGATTATGAGGGAAATAATGATTTATGAGATGACCCGTGAACGTTTTCCCAGGGTAATTACTGCCACTGAGGGTCAATGGGTTGTAGATACCTGGCAATTAAAGAATGGTACCATCTATAATTATAATGAGGACGGTAAGATTACCTATGAAATGAGTTTCCAGGAAATGGAAATACAGGTGAAAGATGAGTTGCAGGACTTTTTCAAGAATCAGCGTACACCTCAGGAAATGCCTAGTAGAGAGTTGAAGCAACAAATACAGATACTGTCTGATGCGGGAGTGGATACTAAAAATTTTGAAGTAGACTATCATGTTAAATTTTCCTATCCCCTCTCTGGCTTGATTTTTGCCCTGATGGGTGTTCCCCTTGGTATTCAGATTAAAAGAAGTACCAAAGCTACCGGTATTATAATTAGTATTGCTCTGGTTTTCCTCTATTATGTAATATATTCTTTATGTCGTTCCCTTGGTAGGGGTGGCATGGTAGATCCTTTCATTTCATCCTGGATACCTAATCTCATATTTTTAGGATTAGGCATTTTTCTGGTAATTAGAGCTGAAAAAACATAATAACGGACACAAAGGGACGGTTCTCTTGTGATTCTTGTGACATTATTTTAAGAAAAAGTCGATGTAAGTAAATTCAGGTAATGAAGTAATCTCATATCATTATCTCCGCATAGAATTAAACTTATAACTTTAAACTTTATATTTTACATTAATGAATAAAGAATAAATTTAAATTATTGTGAATAAAAATGTAAATAAAATAATTGTAAATAATATTATATTCATAATATAATAATAAAATAATTGTAAATATACACTTAAATAAGGTAGCAAAATAAACATTATGAACACAAGGAACTATAAATTCAGTTTCAAAAGGCAGCTATTTTATACTTACTCAAAAATTATCTTCGATATCTTTTATACATATATACCTGTATATATACCTAAAAATATATTTCTTACAATCTCCTCAATTTTCCACAATTTTTCGTTAAAAATACTGCTTAATTTAATATTAACAGGTATATTAACTATTGCTATCTTAACCATGCCCTTAATAAATATTTTAGCAGATGCTCAAACAGATTTTTTATCTGATGAGCAGATTAAAGCTTATGCTGTTACCAGATTCTGGCAAGGATTTACCGAATATGAGATTCGCCTGTTCTGGTCTCCTTTTGAATGGGAGACGGCTGATGAATATAAAGTATTTAAAAGTATTAATAAGGGTGATTTTGAGGAAATAAAAGCCGACTATCAAGATGAAGGTTTTCAGTATTGGTGGACTGATGAGGAAGTGCTGGATAGGAATACTTACAGCTACTACATAGAAGGTTATCAATTTAATGAATTGGTAGGAAGGACCGAACAGGTTGAGGTTGATTTCTGGTTACCCTCCTGTACGGCTATATACCCAGTTGATAATGAAATTGTACAAGAAGAAGAGCCGGTATTTAAATGGCAATCAATTGCTATAACTACTTTTCCTTTTAAAAATGTTATATTTTCTGCCAAGGGAGAATTCATAGTCCATGATTTGACTGAGGATGAAGAAATCTGGAGAGTTGATATTGAAGATATAAACATCAGCCAGATTACCTTTAACAAGGAGGAGGTTAGTAAACCTTTAGAGAAAAAACACCAGTATCAATGGCAATTCCAGATTACCGGTTATGATGCAGATAATAAAGCTATTGCTGAATCTATTACCGGAGGCCTTTTTGGATTTCAGGAAGCAGTTGAAGAAATTGTACCTGAAGAGGAAGAAGAGGAATATGTAGAGGGTAAATTAAGTATTGATGCTAATTTTGTTAGTTATCAAGTAATCGAGGGAGAAGATGTAGTTGTTGCTCAGGAAAATGTCAGCCTTAGCTATGAGGATATTAGTCTCAAAGCAAATTATCTTCAGATTATTTTAGACCGAAATGAGTTGATAGCCAAAGAGGAAGTCGTTTTCAGCATTGGAGAAGATACCTATTCCTGTCAGGCTTTGCATTATAACTGGAAAACAGACAAAATTATTATGGAAGATTTTGCAGGTGAAACCACTGGGAAAAATATCAGGGGATTGGTTTACTATGAAGGTGGAAAAATGGAAAATTTCCCGGATACTATCGAAATATCAAGTGGTCTCTTTACTACCTGTGATCTGGAAGAACCGCACTGGCATATTGAAGCAGAACAAATTACTATCTATATTGATGATAAGATAGTTGCCAAAGGTGTTTCCTGGTATGAAGGAAAAAGAAAAATGTTCACCTTCCCTTCTTTTTTAATCTTTCTGAGAGGGAAAAATCAACTTCCTTATGTCCCCGATATTGGTCAGAGTTCCAGCGAAGGATGGTTTTTGAAGAATCAATTTAATTATGTTCAAGATGCCTCTTCCTATGGTAGCATTTATGTCGATTGGATGCAAAAAAAAGGATTGGGAGCTGGAATTGAACATACCTTTGAATTAGGGGAAGAAAGAGTAGATGACGGCGAGGTAGTTCTTTATCTTTATGCTTTAAAAAGAAAAACTGCTAATATCTATGATCTGGATGCCAGTATTAAATACTGGCAAAATTTTGAAAATGACTTAAGGTTGAAGGCAAATATAATATACGATGGTATTGTGTATCCTGGTTCATTCCAGAGCTCAAGCCACACTATAAAACCTGATTTTTATATATACAAAAAATGGGAAGATGCGCTGCTTACCATTACCGGAAAATACAATTTCAATGTAAAAACCGATGCTACAACCAGTACCGGTAATATCAAAATGGTCTATAATCAGAATATTACTGATGACTTAAATTCGAATCTCACTCTACTCTATACTTCAAAGGATTCCACTAATCAACCTATTGATCATTTACTCCGTCCAGAATGGCAATTAAAATATACCGGACAGGGTTACACGCTTAGACTTATAACCGAAAAATTGATTGATTTAGGAGATAAGCCACCTGGTGCCGGTACGGTAAGTACTCTTGATAGATTACCGGAGTTGATTTTTACTAAAAGTAGCACCGAATTATGGGATACCGGTATCAACTATAGTGTTAATGCATCAGTCGGTAGGTTTTACGAAAGCGCTACGGATCAGGAAAATGTACGAGGAGAATATATAATTAATGCTAATAGACCCTTTAAAATTACCGATAATATCAGTTTAACTGCATCAGGTATTTATAGACAGGATGTCTATTTAACTGGGGAAGCACGTTATATGGTAGGTGGTAAACTAGATTTAAAAGTAGGCTATCAACCAGAATTTTATGGAAATTTTTCTTACAATTATTATAGGTCTGAAGGACCAACTCCTTTTAATTTTGATGTATTGAGCCCTCTGACTGAATCTGCCAGTGCCAGTATAGTTTTAAAGCCAAGAGATGATTTACAAATTAACCTTTCTACTAATTATAATTTTGTAAGCGAATCTTTCGGTAGCCTGGGAGCGAGATTGCAATGGAAACCAAAGGGAGACCACAATATTTATTTAAGCACCTATTATGACTTAAATAAAAAGCAATGGAATAAGCGAATTGATACTAAAATGTCATTAAAATTAAGCGAAGAATGGAAGCTAGGCTACAGTGGTTCTGTTTACTTTGATAAATTTGATATCAGAAATAGCGTAATAAGTGTAGTCAGAGATTTACACTGTAGGGAAATTAGTATTAATTATCGTCAATCCACCAAATCTATATGGGTTGATTTTAGCATTAAAGCTTTCCCCACTGAAACCATTACCCTCGGGGGGTAAGAGGTAATACAATGCATTTACTGTCCTATGACATAACAAGGGAAATAGTCACTTTAATGATATCAAAATCAAGGCCACCATCTGAATCCAATGGAAAGTCTTGCACTATTTTATTAAAGTTTGATAAACTGGTATCAATGGTTAAATCTGATGAGTTGTTAATATAATCATAAGTCGTATCATTGTAATCAGTAGTTATAACATTCATAAAAATCTTTTCAGGATTGCCTAAAGAATCAAGATCAAGATTAACCTGAAAATAGTTATCATCTGTTACACCAATACTGGTATGCAGACAGGTGCTATCCCACTTTCCAAAACAGAATCCCATATAATCTAACATAATATAATAATACCCTCCTTCCCATTCCTCTCTATCCCAGGAGGGTGGTTTTGAAGCTTCTTCTTTGGTATCAAAAACGATATAATATTTCCCAAGTTCAGTATTTAGCTGTCCGTTTTCATTTAAATCAACCCTGATAATCAATAATTTATTTTCCTCACCGCCTCCTCCATCAGGCCAGCGGGCACATCCATTCATAAGGAAAACAATTGTCATAATCAGCAAGGCACTGAAGCCAAATTTAAACAAGGTACTGCTCTTTCCCCTATCATTAACAGTTCTATTTGGCATAATGAATCTCCATTTTGTTACTTGTTATCATTACTTGTACTTGGTTACTTGTGTGCTTGGGGGTCAGGTCTTCACATTTGACATTTCAATCAAATGTCAAATGTGAAGACCTGACCCCCAAGCACAAGCATGTTTTAATCTAGGACAATGCTACTTCTAACATTTCCTGTTACTTCCAGTTTATCATCATCAATGTAGAAGACTGCGCTATCACCTGATATTCTACGGTTGTTGGCAATTTCTTCAATCTTAACTCCACCAGTTAAAGTAATTTTATCCTCTGCATCATTATAAATTGCTTCCAGTGCATTGATAGTATAATCTTTCTTGCTAATGACTACCTCTCCAGTAGCAGTCATATTTTTAGTTTCAGTAAAAATTTCTAATTTCTGGCATAACCAGGTAATATTATCAGATTCTCCCTGAGCGTCCTCTCTTTCCTGTACTAATTCTACCTGATTTTCAAAGATATAACGTTTGTCGTTTAGAAATGCCTCCAGTTTCTCACCAGTAATGGTTATGTCCTCCTGGACTAATTTCACATTTTCAGAAATCTGCCCGATTTTATTGTCAACATTAAATGATGCCAATTCGGAGGTGAGAGTAGTATCTTCCTGGATAATAACCACATTACCAATAAAAACCATCAAATCATTTTCTTTGTCATAGTTGACCTGATCGGCTGTTAGTTCCACTACGGATTCTTCCTGCTGATTATTTTCCTGGACTGCTATTTCTGTCTGCCCTCCTTGCTCCTGAGCAGACATAAAGACATTTGATACACTCATCAATAAAATTACCAAAAACACTATAAACAACTTTCTCATTTAACTACCATAACCTTCCTTCCTCTTTTATTGTACTTGCTTGCTTATGGTGCTTATTACTTGGGTTACTTGGGGGTCAGGTCTTCACATTTGACATTTCAATCAAATGTCAAATGTGAAGACCTGAACTTCCCATCTGAAAAATCAAGTAATCTTCAAACTTTTTTATGCCGCTTTTAAAGCTTCTTTTTTTATCTGATAATCCCTATCTTCGGTTAGCATTCGGTAAATGACTTTGATCATCT
>JAQUNC010000050.1 GCA_028717805.1 Atribacterota bacterium | reverse complement strand
TATTTCTTACATGTAAGATGTTTATAAAATTAACTATTTTTTTTAATCATTATCCAGACTAAAAAATTTGATTAAAATTTTAATAATTTTATAAAAATAAAAAAGGAGGCTTTTTTAACATGACAGCAATAATGGAATTGTTAGATAAAATTAATGCCTTTGCCTGGGGACCACCTATGATGATTTTATTAGTAGGTACGGGAATATATTTAACTATACGAATAGGAGGTGTACAATTTTCAAAGATTGGTTATGGTTGGAGAGTGACTCTTTCAGGATTCTTTAAAAGGGATAGGGATAAACTTGGAGAAGGAGAAATAACTCCTTTTCAATCCCTTTGTTCTGCTCTAGCAGCTACCATAGGTAATGGAAATATAGCCGGTGTAGCTACCGCTATAGCTGCTGGTGGACCGGGAGCTGCGGTCTGGATGTGGATAACTGCCTTATTCGGGATGGCTACCAAATTAGGGGAAGCCACTCTGGGTGTAAAATACCGTATCAAAGATAAAGACGGTGTTTTTGTTGGTGGAGCTATGTATTATATTACCAAGGGTTTAGGCCAGAAGTGGCTAGGCTGGTTGTTCGCCTTGTTTGGAGCAGTATGTGCCTTCGGTATCGGTTGTATGGTTCAAACAAACTCTATGGCTTTGGTGGGACAAAGCGTTTTTAACATACCAGTCTGGATTACCGGTATTATTCTTACCTTTTTGACCTGGCTGGTAGTAATTGGAGGAATTAAACGTATCGGAGAAGTTACCGAAAGATTAGTACCATTTATGGCTATTCTTTATGTAGTTGGTGCTTTAATTATTATAATTGCTAAAATTAATATGCTACCCTGGGCTATTGGAGAAATATTTAAATCTGCCTTTACTGGAAGAGCTGCTTTTGGAGGTTTTGCTGGGGCAACGGTAGCTCAAGCGATGAGATATGGAGTAGCCAGAGGAATATTCTCCAACGAAGCAGGTTTAGGAAGTGCTAGCATGGCTCATGCAGTAGCCCAAACCAAACATCCTGTTCGTCAGGGCATTATGGGGTCAGTGGAAGTAATGATTGATACTTTAATCATTTGTTCTATGACCGCTATAGTTATTGTAGTAACTAATTCTTTGGGAACTGGCCTTACCAGTACTGCACTTACTGCACATGCCTTCTCCACCGTTCTGAAGGGTGTTGGTGGACCTATTGTAGCTATTGGTTCGTTCTTATTTGGTTATTCAACCCTTCTAACCTGGTGTTATTATGGCCAGACCTGTGGACGCTTTATCTTAGGTCCTTCTATTACCACACCATACGCCTGGCTATTTATTGTTTTAGCCTTTTTAGGTTCAATAGTGGAAGTACCCTTTGTCTGGTTACTTACTGATACTCTTAATGGGTTGATGGCTATTCCTAATTTAATCGGGCTTGTCTTCTTGAGCGGGATATTAGCTAAAGAGGTGAATGAATATTTCTCTAAGCCAGAACTGCAAGGGTAAGAACTTCCCTGAAGGGTAGTATTTTAATTGCATTAGATGCTACCCTTCTCTATTAATTCATAAGGAGGAATCTAAGAATAATGATAATTGGTGTCCCAAAAGAGATTAAGAATAATGAAAACCGTGTGGCTATTACACCTGCAGGTGTAAAAGCTTTTAAAAAGAATGGTCATCAGGTCTTCATTCAGAAAACAGCTGGTTTGGGTAGTGGGATAACAGATCAGGAATATCAAGAAGCTGGTGCTTCAATTATAGAGGAACCTGAAGAAGTTTTTCATAAATCAGATATGATAATGAAGGTAAAAGAGCCTCTATTTTCTGAATATACATTTATTAAAGAGGGACAGATAGTATTTACCTATTTTCACTTTGCTGCTTCACGTGAGCTAACTCAAGCCATGATAGAAAAAAAATGTATCTGTATTGCTTATGAAACTGTAGAAACAGATGATGGAGCCCTTCCTCTTTTAGCACCGATGAGTGAGGTTGCTGGTAAAACAGCTGGCCACCTTATCGCTTATTATTTATCACTTCCTTATGGTGGACGTGGCGTATTGTTGGGAGGTGTACCCGGTGTGAAACCGGCTAAGGTAGTGGTGATTGGCGGTGGGACCGTTGGTACCAATGCGGCTAAAGTTGCTGCTGGTATAGGAGCAAATGTTATTCTTTTGGATATTAATTTAGATCGCCTGAAATACCTTGATGATATAATGCCTAAAAATGTTATTACTCTTGCTTCGAATCAATTTAACATTGAAGAGGAATTAAAAGATGCTGATGCCTTAATCGGTGCAGCGTTGATACCAGGAGCACCTGCACCAAAAGTTGTTACAGAAGATATGGTTAAAAAAATGCCTAAACACTCAGTCATAGTTGATGTAGCTATTGATCAAGGGGGATGTGTTGAAACAAGCCATCCGACTTCTCATAGCGATCCAACTTATTTAATGCATGATGTTTTACATTATTGTGTTACCAATATGCCTGGTGCTTTTGCTCGCACATCTACCTTTGCTTTGACTAATGTTACGTTACCTTATGCCTTAGAAATTGCACAAAAAGGATACCAAAAAGCAATTATTAGTAATCCAGCAATTGCCAAAGGACTTAATATTATAGATGGAAGAGTAACCTATAAACCAGTAGCCGAAACGTTCGGTTACCAATATTACCCTATAGAAGAATTATATTAGATGCTTTCTAAATAAAATTTTAATACTCTTTATTTATAAAATAAAAGAATCGCTCTTTTTTTAGAAAAGAGCGATTCTTTTGTAATTAATTAGTATTAATTATTTAAATATTAAATAATTTTTATTCTTTACTTAGTTAGTACATTCCCATTCCTCCACCACCTGGCATTCCTCCACCAGGCATGGGTTGTTCTTTCTTTTCTTCAGGTTTATCTGCAATCAAACACTCGGTGGTAAGTACCATTCCAGCAATACTAGCAGCATTCTGTAAGGCAGAACGAGTAACCTTAGTGGGATCTACTATACCTCTTTTTACCATATCAACAAATTCTCCCTCTGCAGCATCAAAACCAATTCCTTTTTCTTTATGTTTTAATTGTTCTACAATTATTGATCCCTCAAATCCAGCATTTTGAGCAATTTGTCTAGTAGGTTCTTCCAATGCTTTTAGAATAATATTAACACCAATCTGCTCTTCACCTTCCAATTTATAATTTTCTAAAGCTGGAATAATGTTAAGCAGAACTGTTCCTCCACCAGCTACAATTCCCTCTTCTACGGCTGCTTTAGTTGCAGAAAGGGCATCTTCAACTCTATGTTTTTTCTCTTTTAACTCAGTTTCGGTAGCAGCTCCTACATTGATTACAGCAACACCACCAACCAGTTTACCGAGTCTTTCCTGTAATTTTTCTTTATCATAGTCTGATGTTGTTTCTTCAATCTGAGTCCTAATTTGCGCCTCTCTTTTTTTAATTTCCTTTACATCACCTTTGCCACCAACGATAATCGTCTCTTCCTTATTCACTTTAACTTGATGAGCGGTCCCCAGCATGGAAATATCGGCATTCTCCAATTTTAATCCAACTTCTTCTGAAATAACTTGTCCACCGGTTACAATTGCTATATCAGTTAACATTTCTTTTCTTCTGTCTCCAAAACCGGGTGCTTTGACTGCTACACAATTTAAAGTACCTCTAATTTTATTCACTACCAATGTTGCCAAAGCTTCTCCCTCAATATCTTCAGCTATTATGAATAAAGGTTTGCCCATCTGGGCAACCTTTTCCAATATTGGTAGCAGGCCTTTCATATTGCTAATTTTAGCATCAGTTATTAATATTAGGGGATCTTCCAGCGCTGCTTCCATTCTTTCGGCATCAGTAACCATATAAGGTGAAATATAACCCTTATCAAACTGCATTCCTTCTACAACATCTAAAGTAGTTCCCATAGTTTTAGATTCTTCAACTGTAATAACGCCATCTTTTCCAACTTTTTCCATAGCATCTGCAATAATATTACCAATTTCACGTTCAGCAGCAGAAATTGAAGCAACATTGGCGATGGATTCTTTATCTTTAATATCTATACTCAATTTTTTAATTTCATCTACAGCTTTGTCTACCGCCTTCTGAATTCCCCTTCTTAGCATCATTGGATTTGCACCAGCAGCGACATTTCTTAAACCCTCATGAAGTATCTTCTGAGCCAAAACTGTTGCAGTAGTTGTTCCGTCACCAGCAATGTCATTTGTTTTAGTAGCAACTTCTTTTACAAACTGTGCTCCCATATTTTCAAAAGGATCTTCTACTTCAATTTCTTTAGCAATAGTTACTCCATCGTTGGTAATAGTAGGTGAACCATATTTCTTTTCCAATACTACATTTCTACCTTTTGGTCCTAAAGTGATTTTAACACTATCTGCTAATTTATCAGCTCCTCTTTTTAGAGCATTTCTTGCGCTTTCTTCAAATAAAAACTGTTTTGCCATATTATTCCTCCTTAATCAAATATTATGATAATAAATACATAAATAGATTATTTTAATTCTATTCCAGAATAGCCAGTATATCCTTTTCACTTAAAAGAAGATAATCTTCATCGTCATCATCTTTAATATCGGTTCCTGAGTATTTAGCATAGATAACCTTATCTCCTTTTTTAAATTGCATAGGAAAAATTTTACCCTCGTCATTAGTTCGGCCAGGACCTACTGCGAGTACTTCACCTACTTGAGGTTTTTCTTTAGATACTGTATCTGGTAATACAATGCCACCTCTAGTTTTTTCTTCTTCCTGTAATGGCTTCACCAAGATGCGGTCACCTAATGGTTTGATCTTTTTTATATCCATATTTATTCCTCCTTAAAATATTTTTATTATTTAAATTATTTAGCACTCTCAATGTGAGAGTGCTAAAAGTCCTTTACTATATTATATAATGAATATTTATTTTGCAAATACTGTTTTAAGCCATTTTAACTTATATTAGGCTTTTTTTAATGTTATAAAACCTTTTATCCCTATATTTCTCAATATATCCTTATTTTTTAGACTATATTATTCTGTAAATACTTCTAAATCAAACGAATCAGTAATTCCAGTTTTTAGTTTGTAAAAACCAGCGCAAGCAATCATAGCTGCGTTATCAGTGCATAACTCTTTCGGTGGGTAATATACTTTAATATTAGTCTTCCGAGCGTCTTTAAACAATTCCTTTCTTAAACTTTCATTTGCAGCAACACCACCACCTAATATAATGCTGGATATATTATATTTCTGCGCAGCAGCAAGTGTTTTGAATTTAATAGAATCAATTATTGCCTTCTGAAAAGATGCACAAAGGTCATTAATGTTAACTTGTTCACCGAATTTTTTTTTCTCAATTAGAAAATAGATAACCGCAGTTTTTAATCCACTAAAACTAAAGTCAAAGTCATTACTATTTAGTAGAGGTCGTGGAAATTTTATAGCATCATCCTTTCCATCCTTAGCCAATTCTTCAATAATTGGACCTCCCGGGTAATTGAAACCTAAATATTTAGCAATCTTGTCAAAGATTTCACCAGCAGCATCATCTCTTGTTCTTCCAATAATCTCGTATAGGCCAACATTATGCACTAATATTAAAGAAGTGTGTCCACCAGAAACAACTAAAGAAATAAATGGTGCTTTTATTTTCTTATTATTTAAGAAGTTGGCGTAGAGATGACCTTCGATATGATTTACTCCAATTAAGGGTTTGTCTAAAGCAAAAGCAATGGCTTTGGCAAATGTTAAACCAACCAATAGAGAGCCTTTTAAACCAGGACCAGGAACAACAGCAATTCCATCAACATCATTTAAAGTTATTTTCGCTTTATCCAGGGCTTCTTTGCAGGTAATCATAATAAATTCCATATGCTTTCTGGATGCAATTTCCGGTACAACACCGCCATACCTTTGATGGATTTCCATTTGGGAAGCAATAATGTTAGAAAGCAAGTATTTTCCATTTTTTACTAATGCCACAGATGTCTCATCACAAGATGTTTCAATTCCCATAATAATAGTGTCTTTCATATAATTACCCTTATTTACTTGCAGTAGAATTATTTTCTATCTTTTTTTATTTCAGCTTCTGATTTACTAATATAAAAAGGTGTTAACCTATAAATATCATCATACTGTTTTTCTAAAATCCTTTTCTCTCCTATTAAAGCTACATTAACAGCATTGGCGGTACTTTGATTATTTTTTATGAAATAGATATTATTTATTTTACTTAATTCTTCTATTTTTTCTTCTTGAAGAATGTCTATTAAATCATAACCAAAAACATAAATATTATCCTTATATCTTAATAATTCTTGTTTTATATTAATCCATTTTTCACAATGGTAATCTCTTATTTGTTTTAGATTATTATTTTTATTAAGATAAAGAGAGAAATAATACTCTCCTCTTCTTGCTTTAATAAGTGGACACAGTATTCCAGGTAAAATGAGCCATTCAAAAGCATAAGATTCTAGACTATTTATGCCAATAATGGGAATAGATAGTGCAAAAGCCAGTCCTTTTGCAGTTGATAGCCCTATTCTTAAGCCAGTAAAAGAACCTGGTCCAATAGAAACAGCAATACCTTCAATTCTCTTAAGTTCAATTCCAGTTAAATTAAGTATGCTATTTAATAGTGGCAGGATAATGACAGAATGAGTCTTTTCTGTTTTATTTATTTTACAATCAACTACCATTTCACCATTGTTAACAATAGCTAGATTTAATACTTTAGTAGTCGTATCAATTCCCAATATATTCAATAGCTTTTAAATCCTCCACTATTTTTTTATATCTCTCTCCCCTTGGTTCAAAGATAATTTTTCTAGTAAGAACATTATCATAATCCATAATTATATCAATTAATAGCAGTTTTTCGGGTAGGTAATGTTTTATTTTATTGGCCCATTCAATTAAAGTAACTCCTTCATCAAAAAAGTATTCTTCATAACCCAGCTCTTCTATTTCTTCCTGCTTATTAAGTCTGTATAAATCGAAATGAAAAATAGGACTTCTCCCTATGTATTCATTGATAATAGAAAAAGAAGGACTGGAAATATTTTCCATACTCTTTAATCCCAGAGCAATACCTTTAATTAAACAGGTTTTCCCAGCACCAAGCTCGCCATTTATTGCTATCAAATCACCATCCAGAAGTAAATTCCCTAATTTTGTTCCTATATATATGGTTTCTTCCGGTTTTTTGCTTATAAAAATATATTTACATTCATTAGTATTATTATCAATTTTATTTAACATAATATTTAAATTTAAACCCTAATCTTTAACAATAAAATTCACCTAAAATATTCTTAATTTTCCAGGGCTTGCCTTCTTTAATAAATAATTTTGCTACTCTTGCTTTATCTGTTAAATGAACAACTTCGTCAACTATAGTGTTTAATTTTTGGGCAATACTTTCAATAGGTATGCTCCCCTCACTTTGCGCTCCCCAAAGAACAACTTCATCGCCAACAGTAGCTTTGGGTATATTGGTAATATCAATCATCATCTGGTCCATACAAACTCTGCCAATAACTGGCGCCATCTTACCTTTTAACATTACCTGTCCTAAATTAGATAGTAACCGGGAATACCCGTCGGCATAGCCAACAGGAAGAGTAGCTACGATAATTTCATTTTTTGCACAGTAAGTCTTACCATAACCAATAAAACTGCCGGCTTGAACTTTTTTTATAAAAGATATACAACTTTTAAATGATAATGCTGGAGATAACTGAATTACTCTTTTAACACTACTAGAAGGGTATAAACCATATATAAGACAACCTGGTCGCACCATATCCAACCAAGTTTCCGGTAAATCAAGAATAGCACCACTATTGGCAACATGGAAGAATGGCTTAGATATGAAATTAATATTTTTAATTAAATCAATTGCTTTGTTAAAAAGACTAAATTGTTGATATGTGTAGTTCTTATCAATTTCATCAGCAGTAGAAAAGTGAGTATAGATCCCTTCAATTTCTATATTGGGTAACTTTTTCAATTCAGAAAAAATATTTCTTATTTCTGCAGGTTTAATGCCCAATCTGCCCATTCCAGTTTCAATTTTTAGGTGCACTTTTATTTTTTGATTAGATTTGGCTACAAGTTCATTGAATATTTGGGCATTATATAAATCACTTATAGTAGCCATTATCTGGTAATCTAAATATAATTTAATTTGTTCTTGTAATGATACTCCCAGTACTAATATTGGAGCTTTGATATTATTTTTTCTTAAAAAAATAGCCTCTTCAATTCTAGCTACAGCAAGCTGATCAATGCCGTGTTCTAGAATTATTTTAGATATTTCTACAGCATCATGCCCATATCCATTTCCTTTTACAATACCCATAATTTTTACTTGTTTACCTATCAATCTCCTAATGTTTTGTACGTTGTATTTAACTGCATCTAAATTTATTTCTAACCATATAGAACCTAATAATTCTTTCATCTCACCCTCCTTTTATTTAAAAAAACTAATCTTCAATAATTACCTGAGCAATGGCTAGTTTTCTGGTATGAGAAATACTAAGATTAATATTAGATATCATTCTTTTAACAGCAATGCTCTTTGCCTGACCTGAAAGGTAAAGAAATGGTTTTCCTAAGGTATCTTTTCTAATCTCAATTTCTTTCCATTTAATACCCTGCATACCTGTACCAATAGCTTTTGTCAAGGCTTCTTTTGCTGCAAAGTATCCAGCATAAGACTGGAAGCGATACTCATTTTTTTGCTCACAGTAGCTTATTTCATTTGAGGTGTATACCTTATTCAAAAAATTAAGATTCCATTTTGTAATAATATTTTGAATCCTATCTATTTCTACTAAATCTATTCCTAATCCGATAATCATTTTTACCTACTATTAAAAAACTATTTATTTAATAAATAATAAGTTCTCCTTTATTATGAATCGTTTTTGAAATATCTGAGAAAGATAATTTTTATTATTCAGATAAGATTTATATCTTTTTATTCCACAGTTACACTCTTTGCTAAATTTCTTGGCTTATCCACATCCCTACCTAACTGGTCAGCAATATGATAAGCAAATAACTGAAGTGGAATGACTGATAATATAGGGTAGAGAATCATCTTTTCCACAACAGGTATATATATTACCTTATCTACAATTTCTGAAATTTGTGTATCTCCTTCACTGGCAATAACAATTACCTTGGCCATTCTGGTAATTACTTCTTTGATGTTATTAATTATTTTATCATAAACCTTATCCCTTAATGCTATTGCTAAAACAGGAAAGTTTTTATCAAGCAAGGCAATAGGCCCATGTTTCATTTCACCAGCTGGATAAGCTTCAGCATGAATATAGGAAATTTCTTTTAATTTCAAAGCTCCTTCCAGAGCAATCGGAAAATTAATATCTCTGCCTAAATAAAGAAAGTGTTTACAATTTAAAAATTGGTGAGAAATTGATTTTATTATATCATTTTGTTGAAGAATTATTTCAATTTTTTGAGGTAATTTCATCATTTCAGATATAATTTCAACTTCATCTTGTTCTGTGATCTTATTTTTTATTTTTCCTAGCAACACTGCCAGCAAATATAATGAAATTAATTGACCAATAAATGCTTTTGTTGAGGCAACCCCAATCTCCGGACCAGCATTAATATGCATGACCTGGTTTGCTTCCCGGCTAATGGTGCTACCTCTGACATTTACAATAGCTAAAGTGGAAAGGACTTTTCCACGGCATTTATTCATAGCTGCTATAGTATCAGCTGTTTCACCTGACTGGGAGATTATTATCATAAGTGTTTTTTTATTTAATATTTGAGTCCTATATCGAAATTCTGAAGCATAATCAACTTCTACTGGGATACCAGTTAAACTTTCAATGACATATTTGCCAACCAGTGCGGCATATGATGCAGTACCACAGGCTACTATATGTATCTTTTCTATTAGATACAATTTATTTACAGGAAATTTCACACAGGATAGATTAATCCTTCTCTTATAGATATACTTTTCTAAATTTTCTCTGATAACTAATGGCTGTTGAAATATTTCTTTCAACATAAAATGTTTATACCCACCTTTTTCTGCCATCTCAGCGTCCCATTCGATATTCATTATTTCCTTTTTGATATCCTTTCCCTTACAATCAATTATCTGTATCCTATCTTTGCTAATAGTAGCAATTTCATTTTCACCTAAAAAAATAACTTTCTTGGTATAATTCAGTAATGCTGGGATATCTGAGGCAATATACATTTCTTTTTCACCTATACCTATAACCAAAGGGCTATACTTTTTAGCAACAACAATTTTATCTGGTTCCTGTTTGGAAATTACGCCTATGGCATAAGAACCATTTATCTGTATTAATGATTTTCGTACAGCTTCAGTAAGGTTCCCCTGATAATTTTTTTGAATAAGATTAGGAATAACCTCTGTATCAGTTTCTGATAAAAAATTAAAACCACTGGCAATCAATTTATTTTTTATTGTTAAATAATTTTCGATAATACCATTATGAACAACCGCAATCTCAGAATTACTGGAAAAATGAGGATGGGCATTATTATCACTAGGGCATCCATGGGTAGCCCACCGAGTATGACCTAATCCAATTCTTCCCACAATGTTACATTTAGTTAAAAGTCCTTCTAAATTTGTTATTCTACCCTTGCATTTTTTTATCTTGATTTTATTACTCTTATCCAATACAGCAATGCCAGCAGAATCATAACCTCTATACTCTAATTTTTTTAATCCTTGTATTAAAATTGGCAATACATTTTTATCACCAATATAGCCAATAATTCCACACATATCTTGATCCTTTCTTTTTCTAAATAAAAAATCCTCATTATTAATCCATTTAGAGTCATTATTAATTGCTCTAAATATAATGAGGATCTATTTAACAATATTAATTTATAAATTTTATTTAAGCATTAATGGACTAATAATAGCCTGGTAATTTTTTGTCCTTACAATTACTTGTAATTTTTGTAATTACCTAAGGATTGGCTCATCCAGGAGCATCCGCCGAAATCTCGATTAACTCCTCCCTCGTCGACTTAATTATTAGTTTTTGGTTATCTTAAACCAATATTAATAAATAAGTCCAGGCGCTAATATTCATTTTTTATTCATATTCCATAAAATCACCCCTTCTTTGATAAACAACCTAATATATATAATCAAGTTTAATTATAACATAATTTAAATCTCTTTTGTTTTATTTTTTTA
Source organism: Atribacterota bacterium (assembly GCA_028717805.1). NCBI lineage: Bacteria > Pseudomonadati > Atribacterota > Atribacterota bacterium. Next base: position 1,557 of record JAQUNC010000050.1, on the reverse strand, counting down.
AGTTTACGATATATTAATATTATAAAATATTTTTACTATAATTTGGTAGACCGGTAAAATACTCATCAATCGCTTTTTGACACTTTGTAATTGTTTTTTTCTTTTTACTTTCCAATAGAATTCTAATTTTATTTTCAGTTCCAGAAAATCTGATTAAAATCCTTCCCTCTTTTTTAAGATATTTTTTGATTTCTTCATTTATTCTCTTAAACTTTTCATCTTGTAATAGATATTTTTTATTATAAATTTTATAATTAATTAATTTCTGGTAATATTTTTTCATTTTACCAGCCTGTACCGATATCTGTTCATTATTTTTATTTAAAGCATCCAATAATTGAAAAGTAGTTAATATTCCATCACCATTGGGGCTATATTGTAAAAATATTATATGACCTGATTGTTCGCCTCCTAATAAGGAATTCAATTCTAACATCTTTCTTAAGACATATTTATCACCAATATTAGTTCTAACTACCGTACCACCAATCTTATTAATTGTTTCATCAAATCCCAGATTACTCATATGAGTAGTGACAACTATTTTGTTTCCCAATCTTCCTTCTTTTATAAAAGCTTTAGCATAGATAACCATTATTTGGTCTCCATCAATTAATCCTCCTTTTTCATCAACTGCCAAAACCCTGTCAGCATCACCATCATAAGCAAGTCCAAGATCAGCTTTTTCTTTTAGAACTGCCTTTCTTAAATTATTGATATAGGTTGAGCCACATTTCTGGTTAATATTTATTCCATCTGGGGTATCATTAATAGTTATAAAGTTCATATTTAATCTGCTAAACAATTCTGAAATAATTAAACTAGATGATCCGTTAGCACAATCGAAGACAATTTTGTATTCTGGTCTTTTAAAATCTCTTGGAATTGTATTAAAAATATAGTTTAGATATATTTCTCTTGCTTCTTTCAGTGGTATTACCTTGCCAATATTTCTACCTGTATTTTGTATTTTTTTATATTTCTCATAAAAAAGAATTTCTTCAATCTTTTTTTCACTTCGTTTATCTAATTTGAAACCATCATTCTTAAATAGTTTAATACCATTATCATAATAAGGATTATGAGAAGCTGAAATAACAACTCCCATATTTACTTGATAATATTTTGTTAAATAGCCAACAGCGGGAGTAGTAATAATTCCAGCATCTAAAACATTACTACCAGATGAACACAAACCAGCTGTAATTGCAGATTCTATCATATCACCAGAAATCCTAGTATCTTTACCGATCAGTATATTTTTACTTTTTTTGTTTCTGTTATAATAACCGACAGCACGTCCTAAATTAAAAGCTAGCTCAGCATTCATGGGATATCGATTTGCTAATCCCCTTATGCCATCAGTCCCAAATAATTTATTCATTTCACATCCTTTTCTTGATAAAAATTATTCTAATGGTATTCAACATTTGTATTACTTTCATGATGTGTTTACACATCCAGTTCTTTCCTATAGAAATAGGATACTATTTATCCGGGTTATGGTAAAGCTAATTTACGCTTACCATCTAAAAATTTCTGGTAAGGTATTTTACC
>JAQUNC010000049.1 GCA_028717805.1 Atribacterota bacterium | reverse complement strand
AGGTAAAATACCTTACCAGAAATTTTTAGATGGTAAGCGTAAATTAGCTTTACCATAACCCGGATAAATAGTATCCTATTTCTATAGGAAAGAACTGGATGTGTAAACACATCATGAAAGTAATACAGTAACATAATGGTATCAATAGAATTATTAATAATATTTTTGACATCATAAAATGATTTTGCTATATTTATTGTATTAAAAACAAAAAGTTATAATTATTTTATGCTAAGGATTGATTAGAGAAATCAGCTAGGAAAACTAATATTATTGTTGTAATTTTATTTTTCATCCCTCTCCATAACTAAAAAATAAAAAGTTTATTATTTTACAAGAGAGGGATTTTATTTATAATATATTCTATATAATAATTTTGAGCATCCGATTTTATAAGATTAAGATGCTCTGAAAATGGATCTATTTTAGAAAGATTGTCAAGAATTTTTTGATAAATAGCCAAAATTGTTCCAAAAAATAGATGCATGAATTGCAGGTGAGCTCACTCCCTAAGAATTTAAAATAGATTAAGTAATTCCTAGTAATTTATAAATATACCTATCTTGTTTTAGAAACAAGGAATTTTTCAAGGAACTAATAAATATTACATTTGAGATTAATTAAAGGAATCCTCAAGGGGAAATATTTCCTTGAATATCTCATTAAAAAGGAAGAAAAAAGTGAATATACAGGAAATTATATTTAATTTAGAAAGGTATTGGAGTAAGAAGGGATGTATTATTCTTACGCCTTATGGTACTGAAGTAGGAGCAGGTACCATGAATCCAGCGACATTTTTAAGAGTCCTTGGCCCAGAACCCTGGAAAACAGCATATGTTGAACCTTCCCGAAGACCTGCTGATGGTCGTTATGGTGATAATCCCAATCGTGTTCAACAACATTATCAATTTCAGGTTATTATTAAACCCTCCCCTTGGAATATTCAGGATATATATCTAGGAAGCCTGGAAAAGATTGGTATTTATCGAAAAGAACATGATATCAGATTTATGGAAGGTGATTGGGAAGCCCCAACCCTGGGTGCCTGGGGATTAGGATGGGAAGTAGTTATAGATGGTTTAGAAATTACTCAGTTTACTTATTTTCAGCAAGCAGGAGGAATTGACTTGAATCCTATACCTGTTGAAATTACCTATGGAATAGAGCGCCTAGCTATGATTGTACAGCAAAAAGATAATATTTATGAACTTTTCTGGAGTAATGATATTACTTATGGTGAAATTCAACACCAGGTAGAAATAGAACAGTCCAAATACAATTTTGAAGTAGCTGATATAAAAATGCTTTTTTCTTTATTTAGTATGTATGAAAAAGAAGCGCAACAACTAATTTCAAAAAAACTACCTATTCCTGCTTATGATTATACATTGAAATGCTCTCATACCTTTAATCTTTTAGATGCTAGGAGCGCTATAAGTGTTACAGAAAGAACTGGTTATATAGCAAGGGTAAGAGAATTAGCCAAAAAATGTGCACAGTTATATATTGAAGAAAGAGAGAACCTAAATTATCCCTTAATACAAGGATTGGATGATGAATAAATTTATTTTGGAAATTGGAACTGAAGAGATACCTTCAGCATACATCGACAATATTTTAAAAAATTTAAAGAACAATGTAAAAAAACTTCTAGAGCAACTTAATATTGATTATCATACCATTTACACATTTGGAACTCCAAGACGTTTAATTGTTTCTATAGAAGGTATTGCCACACAACAAAAAGATATCTTACATAAGATTAAAGGACCGACAGTTGCAGTTGCTTTTGATAAAGAAGGAAAGCCACAAAAATCTGCAATTAAATTTACCCAGGTAAATCAGGTTAAGATAGAAGAACTGATAATTGAAAAAAGCAACAAAGGAGAATACCTATTTGCCCAAAAGGTAATTAAGGGTAAAAAATCAGAGTTATTATTACCAGAGATTTGCTTAAATCTAATTACTAATATTAATTTACCTAAATCTATGAGATGGGGAATTACCTCTATAAAATTCATTCGACCAATACGATGGATATTAGCTTTATATAATAACAAAATTATTCCCCTAAAATTGGATGACTTAACTTCTGGAAGAACAACCTATGGACACCGTCTTCTTGCACCAGAACCAATACAAATAAATGATGCTGATGAATATTTTAATATCTTAAAAGATCAATTTGTAATTATTGATTCTGAAATCAGAAAAGAAAAAATACAAAACCAAATCGTGTCTATAATTAAAAACAATGATGGTAAAGAATATATAGAAAAATCATTGTTAGATGAAGTTAAAAATTTAGTAGAATATCCAAAAGTTTTATTGGGTAAGTTTGACAAAAAATATCTTGATTTACCCGTAGAAGTATTAAAAGCAGTTATGATTAAACATCAAAAATATTTTCCTATTTACAGTAAGAATGGTTCCTTATTGCCCTTCTTTTTAGTTGTCATTAACGGTAACGAGGATAAATATATAAAATCTATTGTCCAGGGAAATGAGAGAGTATTAAGAGCGAGATTAGAAGATGCTAAATTTTTTTACCAGGAAGATCAAAAAATCATCAAGTCAGGTTCAAAGCCTTTGGATAGCAATATAGTAAAGTTGAAGAATGTTATTTTTCAGGAAAATTTAGGAACCGTTTATAATAAAGTTGATAGATTAATAGCCTTATCTAAAAAAATTGGTGAAGAACTCAAGTTAAGTAACAATTCACTACAAATATTAGAAAGAGCTGCTCAGTTATGCAAATCGGATCTTGTTACTGAAATGGTAAAAGAATTTCCTGAATTACAGGGAGTCATGGGAAAAGAATATGCCCTTCATCAGGGAGAAGATCCCCAGGTAGCTATCGCAATTTATGAACATTATTTACCCAGATTTTCTGGTGATAAATTTCCAACAGCTATGACCGGCAGCATTCTTAGTATTGCTGATAAATTAGATAATATAACCTCCTGTTTTATTAACGATTTAGTACCTGATGGCTCTCAAGATCCCTACGCTTTAAGAAGACAATCGCTAGGGATTATCAATATTATTTTACTATATAAAATGAATTTTTCTATAAATAATATAATTGATTTAAATATTAATCTTCTGTTAACAGATAAGAATTTAACAGAACAAAAAATTATAAATAGTAGAATTAATATTCAAGATATAAAAGATTTTATTTTTCAACGCTTACGGTATCTCCTTTTAGAAAGAGAATATAAATATGATATAATTGACGCAGTATTAGCAAAAAATCCTGAAAGTATTCTTGATGTTTTAGCTCGCACTGAAGCTATTCAAAATATCTATCATACCGCAAATTTTATCAGTACTATTACTGCAGCTACTAGAGCTTTTAATCTATCCAGAAATACTCAGGAACTCTGGATTGATAACACCCTTTTCCAAGAAAAAGAAGAGCATTATCTTTATAATTGTTACCTTAAAATAAAAAAAATTATTGAAAATTTAATTATAAAAAATAATTATAACGATGTTTTTAATAACTTAGAAAAAATGAATAAACCAATTGATATTTTTTACGATAAGGTTATGGTAATGGTAAAGAATGAAAAAATAAGAAATAATCGCTTAGCCCTGTTAAAATCAATTGCCAACTTATATTTTTTTGTTGCTGATCTAACAAAAATTACCCTTGCTAAAGGCAATATTAAATGAGTAAGGAATAAACAATTAACTTGCGCTTATCCCTTTTCTGAGGAATTATAAAAAGATTATTATATATTTTAAAAAGTTAAAAAGTTGTTTTCTATTTTTTAAAGAAGGAGAATAAACGATGGAAAAATATGTGTATTTTTTTGATGAAGGCAATAAAAACATGAAAAAACTACTGGGTGGCAAGGGTGCCAATTTGGCAGAAATGACAAAAATGGGCTTACCAGTTCCCCAGGGATTTACTATTACAGCAGAAGCATGTATCGAATATACCAAGAATGAGAAACAATTTCCTATAGGGTTATGGGAGCAAATTCAAGAAAATCTAAAGAAATTAGAAGAACAATCTGGTAAAGTCTTTGGAAATACCGAAAAGCCATTATTAGTCTCCGTTCGTTCCGGTGCGGCAATTTCTATGCCTGGTATGATGGATACTATTCTAAATTTAGGTTTAAATGAACAAACTATTATAGGAATAATTAAAAAATCTACTAATGAAAGATTTGCCTATGACAGTTATAGAAGATTTATTCAGATGTTTGGAAATGTGGTGATGGGCATAAAAGGTGAGCTTTTTGAGAAGATTTTGGAAGAGATCAAAGAAAAAGAGAAAGTAGAGGTTGATTCAGATATTAGTATTGCTGGATTAAAAGAGATAGTTAAAAAATATAAAGAATTAGCCTTTAAAGAAATTGGCGAATACTTTCCCGATGAGCCACAAAAGCAATTGAAAATGGCTATAGAAGCAGTGTTCAGCTCCTGGGATAATAAAAGAGCAGTAACCTATCGAAGAATTCATAAAATTCCTGATGATTTAGGTACTGCGGTAAACGTTCAGGAAATGGTTTTTGGTAATATGGGAGACGATTCAGGTACTGGAGTAGGTTTTACTAGAAATCCCTCAACAGGTGAGAAAGAAAATTATGGAGAATATCTTTTAAATGCTCAGGGCGAAGACGTAGTTGCTGGGGTAAGAACACCGAAGCCTCTTGAGGAATTAAAGAATGATATGCCAGATGTTTATAAACAACTAATTGAAACAGTCAATATAATAGAAAACAATTACAAAGATGTTCAGGATTACGAATTCACCATAGAAAAAGGAAAACTTTTTATTCTTCAAACTAGAGATGGAAAGAGAACTGCTCAAGCTGCCTTAAAGATTGCGGTTGATTTGGTTAACGAAGGAATCATTGATCAAGAAACTGCAGTAAATAGAATAGATCCTATTCAGTTAAATCAACTTCTTCATCGTAGAATTGATCCAAATACTAATATAGATCCAATCGCCAAAGGTTTACCAGCTTCACCTGGTTCGGCTTTGGGAAGGGTTGTCTTTACTGCCGATGAGGCAGAAGAAATGGGTAAAAATGGTGAAGCTGTTATTTTAGTACGACCAGAAACTACTCCAGATGATATCCATGGCATGGTTGAAGCTAAGGGAACTTTAACCAGCAGAGGAGGAATGACCAGTCACGCAGCAGTTGTAGCTAGAGGAATGGGTATGCCATGTGTTGCCGGTTGTAATGATATTGTCATAAATATTGAAAAAGGGTTATTTAAAGTTAATGGTAAAATTATAAGAAAAGGTGATTATATTACGATTGATGGTGGAACTGGTAATGTTTATGAGGGGAAAGTGCCGATGATAGAACCAAAAATGAGTAAAGAGTTCACATTGCTACTTACCTGGGCTGATAATATCAGAAGACTTGGTGTTTATGCTAATGCTGATACGCCTGAAGATGCCCAAAAAGCTAGAGATTTAGGTGCAGAAGGTATTGGCTTATGTAGAACTGAACATATGTTTATGGCTCCAGAACGATTACCCATTGTTCAAGAGATGATTATTGCTGATAATAAAGAATTGCGGCAGATTGCTCTCGATAAACTTTTACCCGTGCAAAAAGCTGATTTTATTGGAATTTTAAAAGCAATGCATGATATGCCCGTAATTATACGTCTCCTGGATCCCCCTTTGCATGAATTCTTGCCTAATTACGAAGAAACATTGGTTAAAGTTACTACTTTAAAAATAACCAAGGAAAATAAAGATGAACTAGAAAAGCAAGAGAATATTTTAGAACGCATTAAAACCTTGCAAGAAATGAATCCTATGCTTGGTTTAAGAGGGTGTCGGTTAGGTTTATTATATCCTGAAATTTATGAAATGCAAGCAAGGGCAATTATTGAGGCAAGTATAGAACTAATTAAACAAGGAATTAAGGTTAAACCCGAAATAATGATTCCTCTAGTTAGTCATATTAATGAATTGAAACCAATTTATAAAAGTATAAAAAGCATAGCAAAAGAAATAATTTCTAGAGAGCAATCAGAATTAAAATTTAAAATAGGTACTATGATAGAATTACCCAGGGCTGCCTTAACTGCAGATGAAATTGCTCAATATGCTGAATTTTTCTCATTTGGTACTAATGACCTTACTCAGACAACATTTGGTATTAGTAGAGATGATGCCGAAGGAAAGTTCTTATTAAAATACGTCGAAGAAGGCATTTTAAAGGAAAATCCTTTTGATGTATTAGACGCTGAAGGTGTTGGTAAGTTAGTAAAAATAGGTGTGGAATTGGGTAGAAAGACTAATCCTAATTTGGAAATTGGTATCTGTGGTGAACATGGTGGAGAGCCTAATTCGGTTGAATTTTGTCATGATGCTGGCTTAAATTATGTAAGCTGTTCTCCTTTTAGGGTGCCTATTGCCAGATTATCAGCAGCACAGGCAGTTTTAAAGGAGAATAATAAATAAACAATAATTTGTATTAAGAAAAGAATGATATTAGTATATAATCATTTTATTTGTATTTAAAATGAAGGTGGTTTCCTTTTATTTTTTTAAAAATTGGAAACCACCTTCATTTCCATTGTTATGATAAAATAATTGTAATAGATTAAATTTATTTAAAAATTATAAAAATAAAATAAGGAGTAATACAAAATGGTTGTACTAAAACTTCTATCAATTTTAAGCGGAGTTATAGCATTATTATATGCAATGATTTTAGCCAAACAAGTATTGAATGAAAAAGAAGGTACCGAAGTAATGGTGCAGTTGTCTCATTCTATTGAGAAGGGGGCTATGACCTTTTTAAAGAGAGAATACTCTTTTTTATTTGTTTTTGTAGTGATTGTTAGCTTAGTAATAATCTGGGTAAGAGGTAGCATTACCGGATTTTCATTTATTTTAGGTGCCCTTTGTTCGGCCTTAGCTGGTTTAATAGGCATGAAGATAGCTACTAAAAGTAATGCCAGAACTACATTTGCTGCTCAGGAATCAGGTCTTAGTAAGGCTTTAAAAATTGCATTTTCAGGAGGAGCAGTAATGGGTTTATCTGTTTCAGGTTTTGGTTTAATCGGCTTGGGTATTTTATATTATTTTTTTGATGATCCCAATTTAATAAATGGCTTCGCTTTAGGTGCCAGTTCCATTGCTTTATTTGCCAGAGTTGGTGGAGGTATTTATACTAAGGCTGCAGATGTTGGAGCGGATCTGGTAGGTAAAATTGAAGCAGGTATTCCAGAAGATGATCCTAGAAATCCAGCTGTAATAGCTGACAATGTAGGTGACAATGTTGGCGATGTTGCTGGAATGGGAGCAGATTTATTTGAATCTTTTGTAGGCTCTATTGTTTCCTGTATGATTCTTGGTAGTTTATTGTATAACTCTGTCAATTACATTATATACCCTCTAATTCTTGTTGCTTGTGGTGTTGTTTCAGTAATTATAGCAACTTTCTTTGTTTCACCAAAAGACGATAAAAATATTCATAAGGCATTAAATATGGGGACCTATGTAAGCGGAATTTTAGTAACTATTTCATCCTTAATTTTATCTTATATACTATTTGGTAATATATTAATATTCTTTGCTACTATATCTGGTTTGATTGCCGGAGTAGCTATCGGCTTTTTTACTCAATATTATACATCATATGATTATTCTCCCGTAAGAAAGATTTCAGAAGCATCTTTAACTGGAGCTGCTACTACGATTATTGAAGGTTTTGCTTTGGGATTAAAAAGTACCGCATTGCCAGTTATTGTTATTTCTATTGCAATATATCTTTCCAATTATTTTGCAGGACTTTACGGAATATCTGTTGCAGCAGTAGGAATGCTTTCAATTGTAGGAATGACTGTATCTGTTGATTCCTATGGGCCTATTGCGGATAATGCTGGAGGTATTGCAGAGATGGCCGGTCTAAAACCTGAGGTTCGAGAAATTACGGATTCTCTTGATGCAGTTGGAAACACTACAGCCGCTATTGGAAAGGGTTTTGCCATTGGTTCAGCTGCCTTAACAGCACTTGCTTTGTTCAGTGCTTATACCAAATCAGTCAACCTTAGTATTATTAGCATTACAGATCCGATGGTTGTAATTGGCATTTTTATTGGTGGCATTTTACCTTTTTTATTCGCTGCAATGACAATAGAAGCAGTTGGTAAAACTGCCTCTTTAATGATTTCAGAAGTAAGAAGGCAGTTTAAAGAAATTCCTGGTTTAAAGGAAGGAACAGCTAAGCCTGAACCAGAAAAATGTGTTGATATTAGTACTAAGGGAGCCTTAAAAGAAATGATTATTCCAGGATTGTTAGCCGTTATTATACCTATTGTAGTTGGCATTGTGATTGGCCCTGAAGCATTGGGGGGTTTGTTACTTGGTTCAGTCGTTATAGGTGTATTTCTAGCTATTATGATGTCTAATTCTGGTGGTGCTTGGGATAACGCAAAAAAATATATTGAAAAAGGTAATTATGGTGGAAAAAATTCTGCAGCACATCAAGCTGGAGTAATTGGCGATACAGTAGGTGATCCCTTTAAAGATACAGCAGGACCATCAATGAATATATTAATCAAAGTGATGTCTATTGTATCGTTAGTTTTTATTCCTCTTTTTATATAGCATCTTTATAATTAAAGTGAACAAAAATATTATGGTATAAAGATTTTTTTGATTAATAAATTATTTTACCGTTTGATAACAAATAAAGCTTAATATAGAATATAAGAATAAAGAAAGGTCAGAAAATATTATTTAATTTCTTTATCTGAGGCAATAAATTCAAAATATGGATATAATTAATATTATTGAGAGAAAAAAGAATAAATTGCCACTGAATGAAAATGAGATTAATTTTGTCATTGTAGAATATTTAAAAGGAAATATTCCTGATTACCAGATGTCAGCATTTCTTATGACCATCTGGTTTAATGGCATGAATTACGAAGAAACTAACAACCTGACAATGGCAATGTCTCGCTCCGGTAAAATACTAAATTTGAACTCAATACCTGGAATTAAAGTGGATAAACATAGCACAGGAGGAGTAGGAGATAAAACCACACTTGCCTTGATACCAATGGTTGCCGCAGCAGGAGTTCCTGTACCAAAAATATCGGGACGTGCCTTAGGACATACAGGCGGAACAATTGATAAATTAGAATCGATTAAAAATTTTAATACCGATCTTCCAATTGAGAGATTTATTGAAAATATAAATAAGATTAAATCATCTATTATAAGTGCGAATATTGATATTTCACCTGCAGATAAAAAAATCTATGCTTTAAGAGATGTTACTGGCACTATAGATTCTATTCCATTAATAGCCAGTAGTATTATGAGTAAGAAAATTGCTGGTGGTGCAGATGCTTTTGTGCTTAATGTAACTGTTGGAAATGGTGCTTTTTTACAAAATATTTCAGATGCAATTTCTTTAGGCAAAATAATGGTGAACATTGGAAAAAGTAATAATAAAAAAACATATGTAGTTATATCCTCTATGGATCAACCATTAGGATATGCTGTCGGTAATTCTCTAGAAGTTCAAGAAGCAATAGAACTATTAAATAACAGGGGACCATCAGATTTAAAAGAGTTATGTCTTTTCCTTGGTTCATATATGTTAGTTGCTGGTGGTATTGTAAAAAAACAACAAGATGGAATTAATTTATTAGAGAAAATTATAATAAGCGGTAAGGCTTTAAATAAGTTTATAGAGATAGTGAAAAACCAAAATGGAGATGTAAATCAAATAAGAAAACCTTCTTTACTTCCTAAATCAAAATATCAAGAAAATATTTATTCTCCTAAAAGAGGTTTTATTAAAAAGATAGATGCCAGAACAATTGGTCAAGCTGCAATGTCACTGGGTGCTGGCAGAAAGAAAAAAGATGATAATATTGATTTATCAGTGGGATTAGTTCTAAGGAAAAAAATTGGTGATCAGGTTGATGTAAATGATACTCTAGCTACTATTTATTATAATAACGTCGAAAGCTATAATTTAATTGAAGAAAATGTCCCAAAAGCCTTCTATATCACAGATAAAAAAATAAGTAAGAAACCATTAATATTAAAAGTACTAAGCTAATCTAAAAATTAGTTTTATTCTCTACTTGTTTCAAAAAAATACTATTAAATTTGTTTTGCCCAAAATTGCTAATTTTTTTTTATTTAAAATGGATAGAATATTATGAAAGTAATTATTGGTCATACCAGTGCAGATTTTGACTGTCTAGCAGCTATGATTGCTGCTAAAAAAATATATCCGGACGCTTTCGCTATTTTTCCTGGTGCTATTGAAGAAAATGTTAGGAAATTTCTTTTATTATACGAAAATACCTTAAATATTTCTTCGTTAAAAACTATTGATTTAGAAAAAATAACAGAATTAATTATTGTCGATACTAGGCAAAGAGATAGAATAGGTCAATTTGAGTCGATTTTAAATAAAGAAAACTTGTCAATAGTCATATATGATCACCATCCCCCTGCAGAAAATGATATCTTTTCCAATAAAAATAAAATAGAAAAAGTTGGGGCAACTACAACAATATTATTGAAGATAATTATTAAAAAAAACATCTCTATAACACCTTTAGAATCTACTTTATTTGCCCTGGGTATTTATGAGGATACTGGCTCTATCTCTTTTTCTACTACTACTAAAGATGACATAGATGTTTTAAGTTATCTTTTTTCAATTGGAGTGAATTTAAGGACAGTAAATAAATTTACCAATATAGGTCTGAACCAAAAACAAAAAAAATTACTAAATCAACTTATTTCTACCTCTCAAGAATTGTATTTTAAAGGCGTTAATGTTGTATTCGCCAAGACCAATGTTAAAGAATATGTTGAAGGTTTAGCTCTAATTACTCACAAATTAATAGAAATTATGAACAGTGATATTATCTTCGTACTAGTAAAAATGAAAAATAGAATATATGTTGTGGCAAGAAGTAGCCGTAATTCAGTGAATGTAGGTGAAATACTCAAAACATTAGGAGGAGGAGGACATTCTCAAGCAGCATCTGCTGTAGTACGAAATATTTCCTTATTAGATGCAGAAAACAAACTCAAGCAGGTATTAGAAGAACAAATAACATTAGAAACACTGGCTAAAGATATTATGACAACTCCAGTTAAAACCTTAGATATGAACACAACTATACAAGAGGCTTATAAAATAATGCTTCGCTATGGTCATAATGGATTTCCAGTAATGGGCAATGGAAAATTGGTAGGTATAATTACCAGACAAGAAATTTATAAAGCAAAGCATCATCATTATGAAAATGAAACAGTTGATGTTTACATGTCCGATAGTATTATCAGTGTCAATCTCAAAACACCTGTACTAGAAATACAGGAATTAATGATTAAGTATGATGTAGGTAGGGTCTTGGTTTTAAGTAATCAAGGAAAATTAGAAGGAATTATAACAAGAACTGATTTAATTAGAAGTTTACATGGGGAAAAGGGCATCAATAAAGAATCATATTCTCTATTTGAAAAAAGCATAGAACAGTATGAATATAGTAAAGAAAAAATAGAATCTTTAATGTATCAATATTTTAATAGAGAAATTCTCATGGCTTTACTACAAATTGGTAAACTGGGTGATAATTTAGGATATTCGGTTTTTATGGTTGGTGGAATAGTTAGAGATTTATTATTGGGCATTCCAAATTTAGACCTTGATATTGTAGTTGAAGAGGATGCTATTAAGTTTGCCCACTATTTTTGCCAAAAGGTAAAAGGTAAAATAAAAACACACCAAAAATTTAAGACAGCTGTTGTTATATTGCCCAATGGAATAAAAATTGACTTTGCTTCAGCTAGAAGAGAATTTTATGAATTTCCAGCTGCCTTACCAGAAGTTGAATTTGCTTCAATTAAGAAAGATTTGTATCGTAGAGATTTTACTATTAATGCCATGGCAATTCAACTAAATCAGGAAAAATTTGGTAAGTTATTAGATTTTTTTGGTGGACAGAGAGATCTAGAATTAAAAAAAATAAGAATATTATATAGTCTCAGTTTTACAGAGGATCCAGCCAGGATTATCAGAGCTGTAAGATTTGAAAAGAGGTATAATTTTACCATGGAAAATTCTACTGAAAAATTTTTAAGAAAGGCTGTTAAAGAAGGACTAATTACACGAATAAGGAAAAAGAGGCTTAGTGAAGAATTTTTAATAATTTTACAGGAGAGGGATCCAGTTAAAATATTAAAAAGGATGGATGAACTGGAAATTCTTGCTGGAATTATACCCAATTTATCCATATCTCCAGATTTAATTGATAGATTTATTAAAATTGAAAATTTTGTTAGATCTTGGTCTAAAAAATTTCCTGATGAAAGGATAAATAAAAGTATTTTGTATCTTTTTTATTTTTTACTATTTTCTCAATTAGACATTAAAAGTATAAGCAAAAAAATTGAACTGAGTAAAAATACTATCAACATATTAAATAGTATAATGAGTTGTAAAGAGTTTATCGTCAACTTTTTGAAGCTAAAACCATTATCCCCCAGCCATATATACTACAACTTGCATAATAAGTCTAATGAGTTATTGTTAATAATATTATTAGAAAAATATGAAGACAACCTTATAACAGAAAGAGTTGAAAAATACCTAACTATATACAAAAAAACAACTATTTTTCTTTCTGGAAAAGATTTAACAAATTTAGGAATGAAGCCAGGTCCTATTTATGCTAAAATATTAAAGTTAATATTTTATTTACAAATGAATGGTACATTGAATAATAGAGAAGAAGAAATATCTTTCGTAAAAAGATTATTGATAAAAGGAATTATTTGATTTTATGTTAGATAACCTTTTTGGAATTATATGGAGCATACCGGCAATATTAATAGCTATTACAATTCACGAATATGCGCACGGTTTTATTGCTTATTATCATGGAGATCCCACGGCAAAGCT
>JAQUNC010000048.1 GCA_028717805.1 Atribacterota bacterium | reverse complement strand
GGGGCAAATTTGACAAAAAAAGCTTATCGATTGTATAAGGAGAAAATAAAGGGTAGAGGAGAATAGGATGAAACAGGTTGATATAAAATATTGTACCAAGTGCGGTTATCAATTAAAGAGTGCAATAATTCAGGGAAGACAGCGGATGTATTGTCAGAATTGTGATACCATTTATTATGATAATCCCATTCCTAGTGTAGCTGCGGTAGCTAGAAATGAAAGAGGTCACATATTGTTAGTGAAAAGAAAAGAAGAGCCCAAGAAAGGTTTCTGGGCATTGCCCGGAGGATTTATTGATGATGGAGAATCAGCTATTCAAGCTGCTTTAAGGGAGTTACAAGAAGAAACTGGTTTGAAGGGGATAGTAAAGAGATTTATTAAGATATTTAATCTTGAAAGTAATTTATACGGGCATGTTATAATTATAACTTATGAGGTAAGTATTACCGGAGGTAATTTGCAAGCTGGTGATGATGCTGAAAGTGCTGACTTTTTTGACATTGAGAAAATGCCACCCCTTGCTTTTTCCTTCCAACAAGAAGCGGTGGAACTGGTTTTAGGTTATTCCTTAACAAAGAAAGGTAAAAAGATGAGTAAGATTCACTGAAATTATTTCTTATTCATCTCAAATTTCAGGTTTTATATTATTTTTATTTGCGATGTTGTTTTAAGTTTTCGTATTGTAACTTAATACCTTAATTATAGATCTATAAATCAAGAAATTTAAGGAGGAAAAAAATGGAAGAAATAAAGTTTTTTAGCAAGGATGATTTAAAAGTAAAGCTAATATTAAAAAGTTCGCAATTAAGAGCAGTAGCACACGACCATGTAATGATGACCTTGTTTGATTTTGGCCCTGATGACCCTGTGATACCCGGCCACCACCATCCCCATGAACAAATCACTTATATTCTAAAAGGTTCAGTGAGAATGGTTTCCGGAGAGAAGAGTCAGATAATAAAGGCAGGGCAGGGAGCAATTATTCCACCTGATGTTGAACATGAGGTATATGCCCTGGAGGAGGATACCCAGGCATTAGATATTTTTTACCCCTTAAGAGAAGATTATTTATCTTGATTACCAGATATAAATTAAGAAGGAAGTTTTCATGCCACTATTAGCTATTGATTATGATGGGGTGATTGTTGATAGTGTTCTAGATTCCCTTTTTATCAGTCATAATGCCTATTTAGAGTTGGTGGGAAGTTCTAATAAAAAAGTCTTTGGTGGAGAAAGATTTACCTTTCAAAACTGGACTAAAATCCAAAAAAAATATGACCAGGAGATTCAATATTACCGTTCTTTAAGACCTTTTATCAGAGGCGCAACGGACTATGGATTGATTCAAAAATTGTTGGAAGAGAAAAGGTATTTACGAAATCAGCAGGAATTTGATTACTATCGGAATACTGTACAATTTGAGTTTCAGAAGTTTCACCAACTATTTTATCAAGAGAGAAAAAGATTACAGGAGAAAAGTTTTGAAGGATGGCTTAAACTGGAACCAGCTTACCAGGAAGTTGTGCGAGGGATTAATCATTTTGTTCAGGAAGGGGTAAAGGTAGTGGTTGCCACCTCCAATCGTCGGGAGTATATCGCCAGGGCTTTTCATCCCAACTACTACAATATACCCATAAAAGAGGAAGATATACTTGATGTAAGTATGGGTGAAGACAAGTCAAATCAGATGAAATATATTAACAAATATTATGGAGTACAATGCGATGAAATTTACTTTGTTGATGATCAGTTAACGCACTTGGAGCAAACCCGTGGGCTTGGTATACATGTTTTTTTAGCCGGTTGGAGTTATGCTACTCTTCAACAAAAGGAAAAGGCTGTACTGGAGGGAATCCCAATTATTGAGTTTGAGGAAGATTTCTATTCCATGGTAAAGGAATATATGAAAAAAGATGTTAATAAGCGAGAATTATAAAGCAGTAAGGGGGAAAATTAGATGAAGGTGATAGATTACCATGAGGTGCCTTTGGAAGAGGTAGAAGCTGGAGAAGCAAAAAATGTTAAGGTGAGATGGCTCATTTCTGAGAAAGATGATGCCAGAAATTTTGCTATGAGGCTATTTGAGGTTCAATCCGGGGGGTATACGCCTTATCATGCTCACGATTGGGAGCATGAAGTATTTATTCTGGAAGGGGAAGGAGAGGTCAAGATAGAGGACAAAACTTATCTCATTAAAAAAGATAGTGTGGTATTTGTAAATCCCGGTGCCCAACATGGCTTCAAAAATGCAGGAGAGCATGTATTAAAATTTCTTTGTTTAATTCCTTATAAGTAATTATGGTATAAAATAATACTCAAATTTCATTTTCCAGAGGGTGTCAATGAAGATATTAGCAGTTGATTTTGACGGAGTAATTAGTGATAGTGCTCTTAAATCATTGTTTGTCAGTCATAATGCTTATTGCCGTCATTTTGGAGCGGAAGTGAAAAAAAGTTTTGGTGGTCAATTATTTACTTTTGATAATTGGGAACTTATGAAAAAGAAATACCATCGGGAAATGGAAAAATACAGACAACTGCGTGCTTATGTGGAGCTGTCCTGTGATTTTTTGGTTATGACTAAGATTATTGAAGAACAAATAGAAGTAAGAAGCCAGGAAGAATTTATCAAAATTCGCAATGAAATGGACTTAGATTATCATTTCTTTCATGAATTATTCTTTCAGGAAAAAGAAAAATGGCAAAAGAAAGATTTTACTAAATGGTTTTCCCTATCTCCAGTCTATGAGGAGGTGGTGGCAGTAATTAAGCAATTATTAGAGGAGGGAGTAAAGGTTGTTATTGCCACCTCTAATTTAGGCAAGGCAATTCACCCTGCTTTCCATCAGGATTATCTTGGATTTCCTATGTCCCTGAAGGATATTTTTGATAAGAACTACGGTAAGAATAAATCCGATCATATGAAGGCTATTGTAGCACAGTATAAGGTCAATTTTGAGGATATCTACTTTGTCGATGACCAGTTAAGTTATCTAGAAGAAACACAGATTTTAGGAGTTAATGTCTTTCTGGCTGGCTGGGGTTACTGTACGGAAGAACAGAAAAATATTGCTCGACAAAAAGGTGTTACTGTTATTGAAGAGGAAAAAGATTTTTATCCTACTATGAAACAATTTTTTGATTAGCCTTGACTATCCTAAGGACAGTTCCTATCTAAGCTTATGATTCCTCAGGATCCTATAAACATAAAATATAACTAAATTTTTACAGCATAACTTTTATAGGGGAATTCAGGTATGAGATTGCCACGCACTACCTAAGTAGTGCTCGCAAGGACCTTGAAGTTTATAGTTAAACTAATTTACACTAAGAACCAAATTAACAGTTTACTAAATACCATTACTATATCCTAAAATGAATCAGGAGGAGGATTAATAAATGAAAAATTATACTGATTTAAATCCTAGAAAAAGAGTTCTATTAGGACCCGGTCCCAGTGACGTTCATCCCCGTGTATTAAAGGCAATGGCTACACCTCTGGTAGGTCATCTGGATCCGGATTTCCTGGAGATTATGAATGAAACTAGAGCAATGCTTAAAGAGGTATTTCAGACTGCAAATGAAATGACTATTGCTCTATCTGGAACCGGTAGTGCTGGAATGGAAGCTTGCCTGGTGAACCTTCTGGAACCAGGGGATAAAGCAGTAGTCTGTATTAGCGGCTTATTTGGAGAGAGAATGTCTGATATTGTAAAGCGATGTGGAGCTGAACCTGTTATTATACAGGCAGAATGGGGTAGTGTTATAAAACCAGAGCAAGTTCAAAAAGCCCTGACTGACAGTGGTAAGGTTAAATTGTTAGCAATCGTTCATGCCGAAACTTCAACCGGGGTAAGACAGCCTCTGGAAGAAATCTCTCGATTAACAAAAGAGGCAGGTGCTCTCTTTGTGGTGGATGCAGTAACTTCTTTAGCCGGTATACCAGTAGAAACTGATAAGTGGCAGGTTGATGCCATATATAGCGGTACCCAAAAATGTCTAAGTTGCCCGCCGGGATTGGCACCGGTTTCTTTCAGTGAAAATGCCCTTCAGTCTATTACTCAGAGAACAAGTCCCATCAAAAGCTGGTATCTGGATATTCAAATGCTCCAGAGTTACTGGGGCAAAGAAAGATTTTACCATCATACTGCCCCCATTAACATGATTTATGCCTTACGGGAAGCTTTGCGCCTGGTTTTAGAAGAGGGATTAGAGCAAAGATTCCGCAGGCATAGTTTGCATTCCAGGGCGCTGGTAGCAGGTTTGGAGGGGATGGGATTAAAGATGGTAGCTCCTGCTGCCTATCGCTTACCGGAGTTAAATGCACTCTATATTCCAGAGGGAATTGATGATATTACAGTAAGAAAAGCACTACTCAATGAATATGGAATTGAAATTGGTGGAGGACTGGGAAAATTCAAGGGAAAAGCCTGGCGTATAGGGCTTATGGGTTACTCTTGTTCTAAGGATAATGTTATGCTTTTTCTATCTGCACTGGAGAATATATTAAAGAGCCAGGGATATGCCTTACCTGAACATGGAATTATTGCTGCCCAGGAAGTATATCATAGAGAAGTAAACCAATAGATTTTTAAGCAACAGAGGCTTTGTCTTTAAAAAAGGCATAGCCTAGCCTCTGTTCTAGTTATGATGATGGCTATGCCGAATATTTATCGCTGAGTAATTACTCTGCTATTTTAGCTAATAAACTTGCTCCCTGGGTTGAAGCTTGTTATAACTTAACTTCATCTTTAGTCAATTACAAAATTAATTGTTTTTTCTACTGTTTTTTGACTGGCAACATCTTTAACTATCAGCAGGAATTGATAATCTCCAGGAGGAAAAGGTTCATTCTGAGTGATAACATTGTTAATAAATAATTCTTTATTGGGAGCATGAGAGATTATATGGTATTCTAGAAAATCCTTTTGCTCTCCAAGAATGTTTCCTTCCATATCCAAAAAATAAAGGTCTTCTTTAAAATATATTTCGTAGAGTCCTTCATCTATTTCCTTTATGGTATAATTTTTTGGTTCAGAGTAGATAAAGAAGTCTTCTCCTGGTTTAAAATGATTATCATCTCTCCTAAGATAAAATCCAAATCCAGTTGCTTCTTCTTTGGTAAAACAAAGGTTATTTAATTCCAGGGGCGCTTTGTTCCATATCAAGGTCAATGTTTTTTCCAATATATCTGCAGCCATTTTATAATTTTGTTGTTCCAAATAGTATAATGCTTCTGCTATAAGATCTTTCTCTGATGCTATTAAAGTAACAGAGAAGATAAATTGTGTAACAAGTAAGAATAAAAGGAAAATCCAAATCCACTTATTAATTTTTTTCATAAATCCTACTTTCAAATTATTTACATATTCTAAAATATTTTATTTTTCTTATCTATTCCTTCTTCATTCAAGGCATACGAGCCTTGGTAATAGGCCAAAAAACTACAGAAGCCCTACCTATTATGTTTTTTCGCGGGACAAAGCCCCAGAAACGACTATCACTGCTGTTTATCCGGTTATCACCAAGTACGAAATAGGAATTTTCGGGAATCGTAATTTCCGGCATTGTTTCCAAGGAACGATGTATGATATAATCCTCTTCCAATCTCTCTCCATTGAGATAGACAATTCCCTCAACTATTTTTACTTTATCTTCTCCTACAGCAATTATCCTTTTAATGTAATTGTGATTCTGGTCAATGGGAGGTTTAAAAATTACTATATCACCATGCTTAGGTTCGGCTACCCTGTAGACAATCTTATTACAAATTAGTCTTTCCCGGTTGAATAAAGTATCTTCCATAGAAGCGCCTTTTACCACAGTAACCTGTCCTATGAAGGTTATGATAATAAAGGCGATTATGCCGGCACTTACCACTGTTTCAATAAGTTCTCGCCACATAGATTTTACCTTTTTCCCATTTTTCTTCTTATTAAGAAGTGTATCACTTTTTGCCATATTTCTCCTCTTTTCCTTATATTTCTTTTTCTCTAGGTTATCTTCATTAAAAATTATATCATATTTATTTGTTTTACAAGTAATAAAAAATTTTACCAGAAATGATAAATCAGGCTATAATAAAAAATATCCTTTGGTAATATGATAATAAATTCACTTTAACAAAATGAGAATGAGGAGGAATAATAAGATTAATACTATTATCTTTGATCTCGATGATACTCTGATCAAGACTTCCAAAATTTACAACTGCGCTAGATCTGAATTTTCCAAGATTATGTCCAGATTGAAATTTTCTAGCAAGGAAGCCTTGGAAAAACTTGATGAAATTGATATAGGGCATATTGCCGAGCAGGGTTTTGCCAAAGAAAGGTATCCTTTAAGCCTGGTGAAGACTTATCATTATTTTTGCCATAAGTTCGGTAAGAAAATTAATACTCAAATAGAAAAAGAAATTGCCAGTATTGGCTGGAATGTTTTTCAGCAGACTCCGGAACCAGTAGAAGGAGTTGATTTAGTATTAAATAATCTCAAAAATCGATATACCTTAATTCTGGCAACTCTTGGAGATCCGGAAATACAGCATCAAAAAATTATGCGTTCTGGTTTAAAGACTTATTTTAAGGCCATATATGTCTTAAATTATAAAACAGCCAATGAATATCTACAGATTTTACAGGAACATAATTTAAGGAAAGAAGAAACCTGGATTATTGGCAACAGTATCAGGTCTGACCTGAATCCTGGATTGCAATTAGGATTAAACTGTATACTGATTCCTGCCAGTACCTGGAAGTTTGAAGAAGAAAAACCAATTTCTAATCAGTATATGCAATTGGATTCTTTAACTGAAGTATTAAATTATTTGTAGTATCAAAATCAATAGAAAATTGCGATACTATAGATATTACAAAGATAATTTAATAAAGATCAAAAATGAGAAAATACCCATCTTATCTTAATATTAGTGAAGTTCAATTTCGAAGACGAATTAAAGATGCTTATCAGATTCTGCAATCCTGCCGAATTTGTCCGCATCATTGTGGTGTAAACCGTATTGCTGGTGAGAAAGGATTGTGTCGTTCAACTGCACAGGTAATGGTGTCCAGCCATAATGTTCATTTCGGGGAGGAACCGCCTATTTCCAGAATTAATGGTTCGGGGACCATCTTTTTTACTAATTGTACACTACGTTGTATATTTTGTCAGAATTATCCCATTAGTCAGCTGGGTAATGGTAATCCAATTTCTATATACCAATTATCCAGTATTATGCTTGATTTACAAAAAAAGGGATGTCATAATATTAATCTGGTAACACCAACTCATTTTGTACCACAGATTATAGCAGCGATAGGGAAATCCAGAAAAAGAGGTCTTTCTATACCAATAGTATATAATAGCAGTGGTTATGAATCCCTGACTACTTTAAAGTTATTAGAGGGAATTATAGATATTTATCTTCCGGATGCTAAGTATGCTGATAACTTTATTGCCTGGAAGTATTCCAGAGCAAAGAATTACGTTTCCGTACTTAAAGACGCCTTGCGTGAGATGTATCGACAGGTGGGCAATTTAAAAGTAGACCAGAATGGAGTTGCTGTTTCCGGATTGATAATTCGTCATTTGGTCTTACCAAATAATCTGGCTGGCACTGACCAGATATTACCATGGATTGCTAAAAATATATCCCAAGAAATTTATATTAGCTTGATGTCTCAATATTTTCCTACCTTTAAAGCTATGAATTATCCCCAACTCTCTTGTGGTATTAGCAGAAAAGAATATCAAAAGGCAAAGGTTATCTTTGAGCAGTGTGGATTAAAAAATGGTTGGTTGCAGCAATAAATAATAAAATTAAATATTAAAATTAATTATACAAATAAGAGGAAAGAAATAGGTTGAAAAAAACATGAATAGAACAAATAGTAGATTCAAAGCAGAAATAACACTATTGGGAGTAGTAATTATCTGGGGCTATACCTTCCCTCTAATCAAAAACATACTTTTGACAATCCCTCCCTTCACCTTTTTGACCTATCGCTTTTTTCTGGCTTTTTCAGTAATTTTTTTAATTTTTTATAATCAATTAAGAAAAATTAGACTGCAGACTGTTAAAAAGGGATTTCTGGTAGGGTTATTTCTTTTTATTGGTTATTTTGGGCAGACAGTTGGAACCCAATTTACTACTGCTACTAAAACTGCCTTTATTACTGGAATTTCAGTAGTTCTGGTTCCTATTTTTGCTTTTTTCTGGAGCAGGGAAAAAATCCAACTTAACTCCATAATTGGAGTGATTCTAGCCATGCTCGGTCTCTGGTTAATGAATTCTAATGGGACACTTTATTATATCAATACAGGTGATTCACTTGTTTTCCTGGGGGCAGTAGGATTTGCTCTCTATATTATTGCTGTAGATATTTATACCAAAAAATATGATTATATTCAGCTGGTTTTCATACAATTGGTTACCGTTTGTTTTATGTCTTTTTTTATGTCCTTTTTATTTGAACGAGAAGCACTCCATTTTTCATACCATCAGTCGGTACTATGGGCAATTATGGTTACCGGATTATTTGCTACTGCTCTCGCTTTTTATTTACAGAATCGTTTCCAACGTTATTCCAGTCCGACTAAAATTGCCATTATTTTTTCTACGGAACCTGTCTTTGGAGCCTTATTTTCTCACCTGATTTTAGGAGAAACTGTCGGTGTTTTTGGATTAATAGGAGGAATAGCAATTTTTACTGGTATGTTTATCGCTCAATTAGAAAAGGGAGAAGGGAAGGAAACTGATTTTTATAGGTAAATAAAATTCACAATTTTTTCTTATGAAATTGGATATCCAGTTGGAATTGGATTTAAAATAGCAGAAAACCAATGCACTAAATTATCTGTTATAATTATTATAAAGATTATAAAGAATAATTTACTATTTTATTATCTATCATATAAAAGTATGGTATTAGCAAATGTCATGCAATACGCACGGCGCAAAACATGATAACTAAATATACTAATAGATAGATAGAGGGATTTCAGGGAAACCTCCCTTACTATCTTTTTTTAAAGGAGGCCTTATGATGCGTAAGATACTTTTAGAAAGAACCAAAATTGGCGAATTTCTAAGTATGGAAGCATTTTGTAATATCGAAGATGTAGATCTTATAATTTATTCGGTTGATGTAGCTTCAAATTGCGTATTTAAAAAGGACGAGTGGGAAGAGTTTGTTAAAAATGTGAACAGGATCAATGAAACCTATCAATTAATAGCCAAAGAAAAAATTTAATTAGCCCAGATACCTTTTTTGATATTGGCTGTGGAGTTGGGCGCTAGTATTTTATTGTTATGGTTTCACTAATAAATCAAACATTAAAATATAGGGGAAAAATATTAATATGCTTAATGCATTCTCTCTTTTACATCCGATTGCCCAGGCGTTTCTGGCTGGAATATTTACCTGGGGTATGACTGCACTTGGTGCTGGGGCAGTCTTCTTAACCAGGGAGGTGAATAGAAAATTATTGGATGCTATGTTAGGATTTGCTGCTGGTGTGATGATAGCGGCAAGCTACTGGTCTCTCCTGGCGCCGGCAATTGCTATGGGTGAAGAAGGACCTTTTCCCGGTTGGGTTCCAGCTGCCATTGGTTTTCTTCTGGGTGGTATTTTTCTACGGGTGATTGATGCAGTATTACCACACCTACATCTTGGTTTATCAATGAAAGAAGCTGAAGGAGTCTCTACAACCTGGCAGAGGAGTACTTTGCTTATTCTCGCTGTAACCTTGCACAACATCCCAGAGGGGTTGGCAGTAGGAGTAGCTTTCGGAGCGGTGGCTGCTGGCTTACCAGCCTCTACTCTTAGTGGTGCTATCGCGCTAGCAACTGGTATTGGAATACAGAATTTTCCGGAAGGCATGGCTATCTCTATGCCTTTAAGAAGAGAAGGTATGTCTGCTCGAAAAAGCTTCTGGTACGGCCAACTTTCTGGCATTGTAGAACCAATTTTCTGTATGATTGGGGTTTCAGCCGTCTTAATTTCTCGCTCTATTCTTCCTTATGCCCTTGCCTTTGCTGCGGGAGCTATGATATTTGTAGTGGTAGAGGAGTTGATACCTGAGTCACAGCAAAAGGGCAATTCCGATCTGGCGACTATGGGAGTAATGATTGGATTTACCATCATGATGATCCTGGATGTATCATTAGGATAATTCATAAAACTTCTAAGAACACAAAAGAACCGTCCCCTTATATATTAATTGATTTTTATTTGAAAAAGATATATAATAAAAATATGAACAATATATTTACAATATATGAAGGATATCAAAAGAATGAAAGGAAGCGATCTCTTTAATGAGTTGAAAAGAAGAATTGTCTTCTTTGACTATAAACCCCGCCAGATGCTTAATATCAAAGATCTTTCTAAAGAATTCGGAGTGAGCGCTATTCCTATTAGAGAAGCGCTAATTCGATTGGAAGAGGAAAAATTGATTAGTATTATTCCCAATAATGGTGCTTATGTTAGTGATTTAAGTTTTCAGGAGTTAAAGGATGTTTTCGAAGTGAGATTATTTTTACTGGGAATGGTGGGAAAACTGGCCGTAAAAAGGGCAAAACAGGAAGAGATTGCTGAAATGATGATTCTGGCAGAAAAGATAAAAAAGGAAAAGAGCAGAAAGAAAATTATTCAACTTGATGCTCAATTCCATGATTTACTAAACAAGTCTACCGGAAATGAAGTACTGGCAGATAGTCTGGAGAAACTCAGAAATAGATTGGGACGTCTATGGTATCTGGCTGAAAAATCGGAAAGTTACTCTTTACAAATTCCTCAGGAGATAGAAAGCCTGATTAAAGCCCTGGAGGCAAGAGATGGAGAAAGATGCCAACAGATACTGCAGGAGCATGCCATCCACTTCATAGAAACAATTAAGATTAATCTCTATGACGGTTATCCAGTATAATAATTTAATAGTTTAAGATATTTTTTCTTCTCAAAAAAATCAAAGGGAGGAACCCAAATGAAAAACATTCTGGTGATTGGTGCTACTGGGCAGATTGGTTCTGAGCTGACATTGGCTTTGCGAGATAGATACGGTTCAGCCAATGTAGTTGCTGGAGGCCATGTCAAAAAACCATCCTCTGATAAATTAACAGACTCAGGTCCTTTTGAAACAGCAGATTGTCTTGATACCAAAGCACTCACTGCCCTTCTCCAGAAATACCACATTGATACCATTTACCACCTGCCAGCCTTACTTTCTGCCACTTCCGAACAGAATCCCAAATTAGCCTGGGAAGTCAATCTTCAGGGTTTGATTAATGTCCTTGATTTAGCGAAATCCTATCAATGTGCCGTCTTTTTCCCCAGCTCCATCGGGGTATTTGGTGACAGCACTCCCAAAGATAAGACACCGCAGGATACCATTCAACGGCCTTCCACCATCTATGGCATCACCAAATTAACCGGTGAATTGCTCTGTACTTACTATTATCAGAAATATAATCTTGATGTGCGTGGAGTTCGTTACCCTGGTCTAATCTCCTATGAAACACTCCCAGGCGGGGGAACCACTGATTATGCAGTGGAGATATTTTACCAAGCCCTTACCCAGCAACATTATAGCTGCTTTTTAAGAGAAGATACCTATTTAGATATGATGTATATGCCTGATGCCATAAAGGCGGCGATTCAGCTTATGGAAACAGAAAGCAGTCGACTGGTACATCGCAACGGATATAATGTTACTGCGATGAGTTTTTCTCCCAGAGAACTGGCTGAGGAAATCAAGAGATGGATTCCAAAATTCCAGATAAGCTATCAGATAGATCCGGTAAGACAGGCCATCGCCGATTCCTGGCCTAATAGCATGGATGACCAGGTGGCACGGAAGGAATGGGATTGGCAGCCGGATTATGATCTGCCCAAGATGACTAAAGATATGATTGCAAAACTAAAGGTGAAATTAAATAAAAAATAGATTTTATAAAGGAGGATGCCTCTTATGTGTTTAGAAAGATTAGAAAAAGCACTTCAGGAATCCCTGCAAAACTTAGAACAAGAAGGTCGCTTAAAAGGCAGAGAGATGATTATTACTGATATTAGAAAAGCAAAAGGGGAAGAAGGACCCCGTTACTTTTTAAAGGGTAGAGAAGGTAAGCCCTATATCCGTATGAATTCTAATTCCTACCTCGGCTTATCATTGCGCAAAGAGATGATTTCACCTGGGAAAGAGGCTACTCTTCAGTTTGGTACAGGACCGGGAGCAGTACGTTTCATCAGCGGTACCTTTCAGGCTCATCGAAAATTAGAGCAGAAGTTAGCTAATTTCCATAAAAGAGATGATGCCATTATTTTTAGTTCAGCCTATACTACAGTACTAGGTGTCCTAACTCCCTTGATTACGGGAGAGACCATAGTAATTAGTGATGAGTTAAACCACAACTGTATTATTAATGCCATTCGCCTATCCAGACCGGCCGATAAGGCCATCTACCGTCATCTTGATATGGGAGAATTAGAAGAACAACTAAAAAAGAGTATCGGCAAGGGAAAGCGTATTGTTATTTTAACCGATGGTATTTTCAGCATGAGAGGAGACTATGCCCTCTTGGATAGGATTTCAGAGCTTTCCCAAAGATTTCAAAAGCACTTTGCTGAAGGGGTAGTAGTGGTAGTAGACGATTCTCACGGGGTAGGCTGTTTTGGAGCAACAGGTAGGGGCACAGAAGAATATACTAAAGCTGATGGTGTTGATATCCTGATTGGTACCTTAGGCAAGGCCTTTGGAGTAAATGGAGGCTATGCCACCTCCAGTCAGACTGTCATTACCTATCTGCGAGAAAATGCACCGCTTTACATCTACTCAAATCCCATTTCCCCGGCTGAGGCAGCAGAGGCTTATCATTCGCTGGAAATAATAGAAAGTGAGGAAGGTCAAGCTATTTTAGAACATCTCCAAAGGATGACCAGGCGATTTGAAGAAGGACTGAAGGAACTGGGTTATGAAATAATTGAAAGTGACCATCCCATTGTTCCCTTAATGGTCAGAGATACCAAAAAAACCAAAGAACTGGTCAACTTCCTGATTGAAAATGGCATACTTGCTACCGGACTGAATTTCCCTGTGGTTCCCCGTGGAGATGAGGAGATTCGTTTTCAGGTGAATGCCGATCATACCCCTTACGATATTGATACGGTACTGGAAGTGTTAAGAAG